>CABSIA010000092.1 GCA_902477645.1 uncultured Prevotella sp.
TGTTATTTCATTATTCTCCCCAGGGTGCCGCTTCGCTCTGCCCTGGGCTAAGTGCTCGTTGCCCCTTCAGGGCGCACTGCTTGAGCTTAAATTCAGAGACAGGTTAAAATCCTTTCAGGGCTTAAACACCAGACAAGCTTTATGACCTGTATAACTATATGGCAAAATACTTCTTTACAAAATATTCTTATCCCCAGTATTTTTTTGCTGAACCAATAATTGACCTATACACGATTACTACTTGGTGGCGTATATTTTCCTTACATCGTCTTCTATACTCTTGGGCACGAGTCCGCTGATGCCCTCTCCGTTGGCTATTTTGTCTCTTATCATGGTGCTGCTTACGGGGTATAGCGGCATGGGGACGAGTTTGACACCGGGGGGCATATCGGCAGGGGAGAGGCTGTATCCCTGCCGGGGATATACTATTATGTGGTGGTGGCTGAGAATGTCGCCGGAGTGATACCATCTGTCGAAGGCCGTCCAGTTGTCGGCACCGATGATCAGGGTAAACCGGGTGTCGGGGTGCAGGGCTGTGAGGTGCTGCAGGGTGTTCCACATGTACGACGGCTTAGGCAGATGGAACTCGACATCTGACGCGATGATGCCTTCCTCCCCCTCGAGGGCTTTTTGCGCAAGCCCGAGACGCACATTGTCGTTGATGAGGCTGCCGCTGCCGGCCTTAAATGGGTTTTGGGGAGAGACGACAAACCATATCGCGTCGAGTTTTTCTGTTTTCATTATATGCCTTGCCAGCGCTATATGGCCCGTGTGTATGGGATTGAACGAGCCTCCGTAGACACCGATGTGGTAGCCCCCCTGCCCCCCAGTGTGGGGTGTTGAAGGTGTGTTGGCTAATTCTATATTGTTCATGTTTGTTGTAGGAGATAAGGATACCCTCCGCCAGGGGCAGGCGGGGCTTCTATTTTAAAAACAGGCTGATTACATTGTATATTGCTTTCTTTGCCTGCTCAAGGTCGTCGTTTATGATAACGGTATCGAACTGCGGGGCGAATGACAGCTCGTATTCTGCACGGGCGAGGCGCTGCTCTATAACCTCGGGCGCGTCAGTGCCTCTGCCGGTCAAGCGGCTGCGCAACGCCTCAACAGAGGGCGGTTGTATGAAAATGCTGAGAGCCCTCGGACCGTAGTGACGCTTGATGTTTACTCCACCTTTTACGTCGACATCGAATACTACGGTTTGTCCGGCCTGGCTCTGGGTCTCTACCTGCGACTTGAGGGTGCCGTAGAAACGGTCGGCATAAACTTCCTCGTATTCAAGAAACTCGCCGTCGGCAATTTTCTGTCTGAACTCCTCTGGCGAGAGAAAGAAATATTCCACGCCGTTTTGCTCTGTGCCGCGTGGCGCGCGTGATGTGCAGCTGATGGAGAAAGCGAGACGCAGCTCCGGGTGTTCCTGCATGAGGTAGCTCACGAGTGTGCTTTTCCCGCTTCCGCTTGGTGCGGAGATGATGATGAGTTTTCCTGTTTCCATAGTTGTTTGTTTACAGCGCATTCAGCACCTGTTCTTTTATCTGCTCCAATTCGTCTTTCATTCTCACCACTATGTTCTGCATCTCCGCCATGTTGCTCTTTGAGCCAGTGGTGTTTATCTCCCGTCCCATTTCCTGTGCTATGAAGCCGAGTTTTTTGCCGTTGGCCTCGTTCTCGGCCATTGTCTCACGGAAATACTTGAGGTGGTTGGCGAGCCGCTGTTTCTCCTCGCTGATGTCGAGTTTCTCGATGTAGTATATCAGTTCCTGCTCGAGGCGGTTCTTGTCGTACTCCACGCCGGGTATCTGGCTTAGCCCGTCTACGATGCGGGCCTTGATTTTCTCCACGCGTGACTTCTCGTATGGCTCTATGGCGTGGAGCAGTGCCTCGATGTTGTTGATTTTCTCCTCGAACTTGTGCTGCAGTGCGAGACCCTCCTGCCGGCGGTAGGCTATGATGTCGCCGAGTGCGGCGTTGACGGCATTTCTGACGGCAACCCATTCCTCCTCGTCAAGAATTTCAACCTCGGTTTTCTGCATTACGTCGGGCATGCGCAGCAGAGTGTAGAACCAGTCTTGCGGCTCAGGAATGCCTGTGTTGTCGGCAATGGTTTTGATTTGATGGTAATAATTCTCAACAAGACTGGCGTTTATGGGCGTGGCATCGGTGCCGGAGTCTTTCTCTATCCAGATTGCCACGTCTATCTTGCCACGGGTCAGGGCGTTAGTGATGGTTTGCCTTATCTCGAGCTCTTTTTCACGGTAGAGTGGGGCTATGCGTGTGGAGAGGTCTACAGCCTTGCTGTTTAATGACTTTATCTCAACATTTATTTTCTTTTCCCTGTATGTGGCCACAGCCTTGCCGTAGCCTGTCATTGATTGTATCATGGTGTGTTATGAGTTAAATTTCTGCAAAAGTAACATTTTTGTGCGAAAAAAGAGTAATTTTGCACATTATTAACTCAATAATGGGGAGTTGACGAGTTGACGGGTAGACAAGTTGACGAGTTGATACTCTGTAGATGAGCTGAAAAGTAAACAAGTAAACAGGTAACTCGTCAACTTGTCTATTCGTTAACTCGTCAACTGAAAACTGACAACTTGTCTACTTGTTTACTTGTCCACTCGTCTACAAAAAATATATTTATGTCGTGTATCTTAAACATAGAAACGAGCACTGATGTGTGCTCACTGGCGGTCAGTGCAGACGGCGAGTGCCTTTTCAATAAAGAGGACCACGGTGTGCACAACCACTCGGTTAGTCTCGGAGTTTTCGTAGACGAGGCTTTGACTTTTATCGACAACCGCCATCTGCCTCTCGACGCGGTGGCCGTGAGCTGCGGCCCCGGCTCCTACACTGGGCTGCGCATTGGTGTCTCGATGGCTAAGGGCATTTGCTATGGCAGAGGAGTGAGACTCATAGCCGTGCCTACGCTGGAGCTGATGTGTGTGCCCGTATTGCTTGGCGAGAGGGTGGCTGAGGACGATGCGCTGCTCTGTCCGATGCTTGATGCCCGCCGCATGGAGGTCTACGCCCAGATTTTCGACCGTGGGCTGAAAGAGGCCCGCGGCATAAGTGCCGATGTGGTGGACGGCGATACCTACAGGGAGTATCTCGACAGCCACAGTGTCTACTTCTTCGGCAACGGCGCAGAGAAGTGTATGGAGACAATAAACCATGCCAACGCAAAGCTGATAAAGGGCATAGAGCCGTTGGCTAAAAACATGTTTCCGCTGGCGGAAAAACGTATTGCCTTGGGGCAATATGAGGATGTGGCATATTTCGTGCCGTTCTATCTGAAAGATTTTGTGGCAAAGCAGTCGAAGAAATTGTTGTGAGAAGGCTGTAGGGCCGCTATTTATAGCGGCCGCAATCGACAATGGTAATTTCCAACGTCCATTGCTCCCGTTTGCTTGCGGCCGCTATGAATAGCGGCCCTACAGGTTCCCCTAAAAAAATAAGGAAATATGAACATTAAAGGATTAGATTACAATACCCAAAGGGAGAAGCTCGTGTTGCCGGAGTATGGCCGCGAGGTACAGTTGATGGTAGACCATGCCGTAAGCCTTCCCACAAAGGCGGAAAGACAGGTGTGTGCGGAGACCATAGTGGCCACAATGATGCGCATGTCGCCATACGGCAAGGACACAGCCGGCTTTAGGCAGAAACTGTGGGACCACCTCGCCATAATGAGCAATTTCAAGCTCGACATTGATTATCCTGTCGACGTTGCCCAGGCACATCAGATGCACACGAAGCCTGCGCCGATGCCTTATCCGATGTCGGAAATCAAGGTGCGTCACTATGGCAAGCTGGTGCTTGATACGTGCGGGAAACTCAAGACTATGGCGCCTGGCGAGGAAAGGGACGAGCTGGTGAGGCTGGTGGCAAACCAGATGAAGCGCGACCTGACGCAATGGAGCCATGGATCAAGCGACAACGAGAAAGTTGCTGCCGACCTTGAGTATTTCACCGGCGGTGCCATACGTCTGGACCTCTCGACGTTTGTTTTCAACAAGGTGCAGAGAGACGACGACAGGCCTATGCAAAAACGCAAAAGAAGATGACGGCCTATGGAATCGTTTGTTATTGAAGGCGGTCATCTGCTGTCGGGAACCATTAGACCGCAAGGCGCAAAGAACGAGGCTCTTGAGGTGATTTGCGCAACGCTGCTTACGCCGGAGCCTGTGCGAATCAGCAATATACCCGACATTCTCGATGTGAACAACCTGATACTTTTGTTGCAGGATATCGGCGTTAAGGTGACACGCCACTCGCGCCACGACTATACTTTCCAGGCCGATGAGCTGAATCTTGATTATCTCGACAGCCGGGAGTTTGTAAGCAAGTGCGCATCGCTGCGTGGCAGTGTGCTCATGATTGGTCCGCTGCTTGGACGCTTCGGCAAGGCTACGGTGGCAAAGCCGGGTGGCGACAAGATAGGGCGCCGGCGCCTTGACACCCATTTCCTCGGCTTCAAAAATCTGGGCGCAGACTTTGTACACGACGAGGAGCGTGATGTTTATCAGATAAAGTGCGGCGGGCTGAGAGGATGCTATATGCTTCTTGACGAGGCTTCGGTTACGGGTACTGCAAACATAATTATGGCGGCGGTGACGGCAAAGGGCACCACAACCATCTACAATGCGGCATGCGAGCCATACATTCAGCAGCTGTGTCATTTGCTGAACCACATGGGTGCCAACATAAGCGGCATAGCGTCCAATCTGATAACTATTGTGGGCGTGGAGAGCCTTCACGGAGCAGAGCACCGCATTCTGCCCGACATGATAGAGGTTGGCTCGTTTATAGGCATGGCTGCCATGGTGGGCAACGGCATAAGGATAAAGGACGTGTCGGTGAAGAGCCTCGGTATCATTCCTGATGCTTTCCGCAGGCTTGGCGTACAGATAGATGTTGATGGCGACGACCTCGTAATCCCGCGTCAGGAGCATTACGTCATAGACTCTTTCATCGACGGCACCATAATGACACTGTCAGATGCGCCATGGCCGGGACTTACTCCGGATTTACTCTCCGTTTTGCTTGTTGTGGCTACTCAGGCGCGTGGCTCTGTGCTGTTCCATCAGAAAATGTTTGAGAGCAGGCTGTTCTTTGTGGACAAGCTCATAGACATGCGGGCTCAGATAATTCTCTGCGATCCCCACCGTGCGGTTGTGGTGGGCCACGACCGTACAATAAAGCTAAGGGCGGGTCGCATGACGAGCCCCGACATCCGTGCCGGCATAGCACTGCTGATAGCAGCCTTAAGTGCCGACGGCACAAGCCGCATTGCAAACATTGCGCAGATAGACCGTGGATATGAGGACATTGAGGAAAGGCTGAACATGCTTGGCGCTAAAATATCGAGAGTAGATGATTAGGAGAGACGACGTTTACAAAATAGGCACCATCGGAAAGTCGCATGGTGTGAGGGGAGAGGTGTCGCTGCATTTCGACGACGATGTGTTCGATCGTGTGGATGCCGACTACCTCGTGCTCGATGTCGACGGCATTCTTGTTCCTTTCTTCATGGAGGAATACCGTTTCCGCAGCAACGAGACAGCCCTTGTGAAATTTGAGGACATAGATACTCAGGATAGGGCACGCAGTCTCACGGGGTGCGATGTGTATTTTCCACGTACCCTTGCCGACTCTGCCGAGACGGGGCAGATGTCGTTGCCGGAGATTGTAGGCTACACCGTTGTGGATGCGGCGAGCGGCAATATCATCGGCACGCTCGACGGCATTGACGACACAACGGAGAATATCCTTTTCGAGATAACATCTTCCGGGGGCAGCGAGATATTGGTGCCCGTAAATCCAGACTGGATAGACGGCATAAATGCCGTGGAACGGCGTGTGGTGATGACGTTGCCAGACGGACTGCTGGATTTGGAATAAAGGAGGCTGTAGGGCCGCTATGTATAGCGGCCGCAAGTTAATAGTACAATTTTTATGTTTCTGCTTGTTCGTCAATTGCGGCCGCTATACATAGCGGCCCTACATTCAAAATAAAATTATGAAAAAACAGATATGTATTCTTGGCTCCACAGGGAGCATCGGAACGCAGGCTCTCGATGTGATTTCGCAGCACGGGGACCTGTATGAGGTTTATTGCCTTACGGCCAACAACCGCATAGAGGAGCTGGCTGCACAGGCACACCGTTTTAATCCTGCGGCGGTGGTTGTGGCTAACGAGGCACGGTATGAAGAGCTTTGCTCACTGATGGCTGACATGCCCGATGTGAAGGTGTATGCCGGAGCAAAGGCTTTGTGCGATATTGTAGAGGCAGAGCCTATTGATATGGTGCTTACAGCCATGGTTGGTTTCTCGGGTCTTGAGCCTACTATTCACGCTATAAAGGCAAAGAAGAAGATATGCCTTGCCAACAAGGAGACTCTCGTTGTGGCAGGCGAGCTTATCTGCCGTCTGGCCATGGAGAACCATGTGCAGATATTGCCTGTAGACTCTGAGCACAGCGCAATATTCCAGAGCATAGTGGGCGAGGGCGACAACGGGATTGAGAAAATTCTGCTCACATGCTCGGGAGGCCCGTTCCGCACATTGCCTGCCGACAAGCTGGCACAGGTGAAGGCTGCCGACGCATTGCGCCACCCTACATGGAACATGGGCGCAAAGATAACCATCGACTCCGCCACCCTGATGAACAAGGGATTTGAGGTGATGGAGGCAAAATGGCTCTTCGGAGTGCCTGCCGACAAAATTCAGGTGCTCATACATCCGCAGTCTGTAGTTCACAGTGCTGTGCAGTTTGTCGACGGAGGCGTGAAGGCGCAGCTCGGTGTCCCCGACATGCGCCTGCCCATTCAGTATGCGTTCTCTTATCCAGACCGCATACCTCTAAATGGCGAGCGCCTGAACCTGTTTGCGCATCCGCTGGAGTTCTTCGAGCCTGATGTGGAGAAGTTCCGCTGTTTGGCGTTAGCATACGAGGCTATAAACCGTGGCGGTAACATGCCGTGCATACTGAATGCTGCCAACGAGGTAGTGAATGCGGCTTTCCGCCGTGACGAGATCTCATACCCGGCAATGGCTGATATCATAGAGCAGACTATGCAGACCGTGGCTTTCGACAACACGACGAGTCTCGACACATACCTGAGAACTGATGCCGAGGCAAGAGCCGTGGCACAGGAGAAAGTGACTAAAGTAATAATTAAAAACTAAATAAGTTATAAATTAAAGAATGGAAATATTTCTTATCAAGTTGTTGCAGTTTCTGCTTGCAATTTCACTTCTGATCCTCTTGCACGAGGGTGGACACTTTTTCTTCTCAAAGCTTTTTGGCGTAAGGGTAGAGAAATTCTACCTGTTTTTCGATCCATGGTTCCACCTCTTTGAGTTTAAGCCGCGCAACAGCGAGACCACCTACGGCATAGGATGGCTTCCGCTGGGCGGATACTGCAAGATTGCGGGAATGATAGACGAGAGTATGGACACAGAGCAGATGAAACAGCCCGAGCAGCCTTGGGAGTTCCGCTCTAAGCCAGCATGGCAGCGCCTGTTCATAATGATAGGCGGCGTGTTGGTAAATTTCCTGCTCGCCTTGTTTATCTACTCCATGATAATGTTCACATGGGGTGAGAACTATATTGCCATGAAAGACATGACAAAGGGCATGCAGTTCAACAAAGAGGCAAAGGCGTTGGGATTTCAGGACCACGACATATTGCTGGGCACAGAGGATGGCGATTTCAGGACATTCGACGTTGACGTGTTCCGCAGCATTTCTGAGGCACGTGAGGTAAGGGTGTTGCGTGACGGCAAGCCTGTCACAATAAATCTTCCCGGTGACCTTAATCTGCTCGACATGCTGAAGTCGCGCCCTGTCTTTGCGCGTCCGTGGACAGACTGCGTGGTAGACAGTGTTGCCGGTGACACCCCTGCCATGAAGATGGGGTTGGCTAAGGGAGATACAATTTTGTCGGTAGACGGTAAGAAGATTGCGACCTTTGCCGATTTCTCCGACTGTCTGGCTCTAAAAGCAGAAGACCTTACTAAGGGCATGAGCCATGCCGACAGCACAGAGATTCTCACTACCACCATTGTAACGCGTAAGGCTGCCACTGGACTTCTCGACACAGCAAAGGTTGTGCTCACGGCCGAGGCCAAGCTCGGATTTGTCAACAAGTCATTGTCAGACTATAAGCAGACACACATAGAATATGGTTTCTTCGAGAGTTTTCCCGCCGGTGTCTCTTATGGCATCGGGGTGCTGAAAGGCTACGTCAGCGACATGCAGTATGTGTTCACTGCCGACGGTGCAAAGTCGCTTGGCGGTTTCGGCTCTATAGGAAATCTTTTCCCGGCCACATGGGACTGGTATCTGTTCTGGAAGATGACGGCTTTCTTGAGCATCATCCTCGCCTTTATGAACATTTTGCCTATTCCTGCCCTTGATGGCGGTCATGTGCTTTTCCTGCTGTACGAGATGATAGCGCGCCGTAAGCCATCTGAGAATTTTATGATTTGGGCTGAGTATATCGGCATCGGCATCTTGATGCTGCTCATGCTGGTGGCTAATCTCAATGACATTCTCCGCTGGTTAGGATATTTTTAATGTTATGAGGTTTGTAGGACCGTTACATGTAACGGCCGCAAGACAAAGCAGATTTTTATAATTAGTCATATTGCTTGCGGCCGCTATATATAGCGGCCTTACACACCACTTAAAATCTCAGATTACAACCCTTACAAACAAAAATAATCTAATGAAAAAAATATTTTTATTCATTCTTTTCTTTTTTGTCGGTATCACTAATGTCTTGGCCGACGAGTGGACAACTATCACCAATGGCGATGTGTGGTACGACGATAAAGGCGATACCATACAGGCACATGCGCCTGGTTTTCTTCGCTATGGCGGCAAGTGGTATATGGTGGGCGAAGACCGGTCGCAATCGTGGAATCCTGATGTCAATATGTATTCAAGCTCCGACCTCGTGCATTGGCATTTTGAGGGTAAGGTGGTGCAGAATGGCGTCACGGTGCCAGAGCTTGGTAAAAGCCGTTTCATTGAGCGTGCAAAAATACTTCGTAACCCACGGACGGGACGTTTCATTATTCTCTGCCATTGGGAAGGTGAGAACTATGGCGCTTCCGAGGCCGCATGCTTCTCTGCCGACAGCATCTGTGGCCCGTACCGCTTAGAGTGGAGCGGCAGGCCGCTGGGCGTAAAGTCGCGCGACTGCAATGTTTTCGTAGACAACGACGGCACTGCCTATTTCGTGTCTACTACAGAGGAGAACACCAACATCGGCATTTTCCGCCTTTCAGACGATTACACATCTGTGGAAAGTCATGCAAGTGTTATGGAGGGCTTGAGGCGTGAGGCTCCAGTCATTGTAAATGTCGGCGATCTTTATTATATGCTCAGCTCTGCCTGCACAGGATGGGCGCCAAACCAGTGCAAGCTCTCGGTATCGAAGAGCCTTGCCGATGGCTGGACCCCATTGGAGAACATAGGCGACGATAAGGCATTCCGCACTCAGGCTGCTGCCGTGCTTGAGATAAAAGGTTCAAAGCAGACCACGTATCTCTATGTTGGCGACCGCTGGATGGATCCCGACCTGCCCTCGAGCAAAATTATAATCTTCCCCATATCGTTCAGTGATGGTAAATGTGTGTTCGAATACCGTGACCGCTTCGACATCAATTTCACTACGGGAGAGATAAGGTTTTGAGGTTTTGAGGTTTTGAGGTTATGAGGTTATGAGGTTATGAGGTCTTGAGGTTATGGGCGCGGGTTTGATATTTTGAGGTGCAATAACATTTCTCACCTCAAAACCTCATAACCTCAAAACCTCAAAACCTCAAAACCTCAAAACCTCAAAACCTTTTTTGCTTTTTATCTTTTTTGCGGTAAAATAGAGAAAAAAGATAAAATAATTTGTGGTTTTCATAGAAATTGTTTACTTTTGTGCCAAGTTTTGTTTCAAATTGTTTTGAATGGTGTCTTGCTTCGCACTTTATGTCAATTCTGTTACATTACGTCATCTGCGCTTCGTATATGTGCTGGCTACGCCTTGTGTTGCGCATAAAATAATAATGATAATAACAACAATAATATTAATTTAACATTTATCGAGTATGAAGAAAACTTTACTTCTTTTAAGCGTACTGCTTATGACATCTATGCAGATGTTCGCCGGCTTCAAGGCGCAGATTTTACCGAATGCTCCACTCATGGGCGTTTCAGAAAACGGCAAGTATGGAATATTTAGCATCGACGGCATTATGCTTTGCATCATCGATTTGGATAATCCCGGCGATGAGAATAATCCAAACATGTTTTTCGATGACAGCGATAACCCTTATGTGCAGAACGAGTATCTTCCCGGATACGGCACCTGTGTTGCCAATGACGGTACCGCTGTAGGAAACGCTGTTCTCTATGAGTTTACCAGCGAGACCACTTACAACCAGACTGACAATGCGGTTGTTTATAGTAATGGTGAGCTTAAGGTTTTGCCGTCTCCGCGTCCAGACTTGTACAACATGGCACACGCCATCACCCCAGACGGAAGCGTGATTTGCGGTAACGTAGGTAACGACCAATTTAACATCAATTCAAAAGATGTTATGGTTATACCTGCTGTATGGTACCGTAACGCAGAGGGCGGATATGACGACCCTATCTTGTTGCCACATCCAAAGACAGACTTTCTCGGAGGCACACCACAGTATGTAACAGCTATTGCCATTAGTGCAGATGGTAACACTGTTGCCGGTACAGTTACCGCAACGTCTGGTTTCTGGACATATCCTATCGTCTATAAGCGCGACGTGGCAACTGGCGAATGGAGCTACTCTCTGCCTGGTCAGAGCCTGTTCCTTACACACCCTGAGGTTACTATTCCGGCAGATCCGGGTGATTATCCAAATCAGAAGGACTTTATGACTGAAGAGGAGTTGGCTGCTTATAATCAGGCAATGGCCGACTGGCAGGCGGCAGGCGGTAACGACTGGAGCACTTATCCAAGCCTCGATGATTTCATTACAGAAGAGGAGACTGCCGCATACAATGCCGCATGTGAGAAATTTGAGATGGATTATGCTGCTTATCAAGAGGCTGTTGACCAGGCTACCGCAGGAAGCGTTACTATGACATTCAACAATGTTGTGTTGTCGCCTGACGGAAAGCAGTATGCCTCTACTTATACTCCAGATACCGGCTGGGGACCAATGTTGATGAGCAAGGGCAAGAAGGCGGCTCCAATGTCACCTAAGTATTCACGTCTCCTGAGTGCAAGCCAAATGAAAAAAGCCGCACGTGAGGAGGCTGAGGGCGAGGAATATGTCGCTGCCACAACATTCGTGTTCAATCTTGAGGACGACACCTACAAGACATATGCTTGTGAAGAGGGCGCCAATGTGTCCTGCGCCGGAAACAACGGAGTTTTTCTCGGATATACTGGCAGTGTTTACTATCCTGAGGCTGTTGTGATGAATCCAGAGAAGGGAGTTGCTAAGATGCATGACTACTATAAGGAGTCTTGCCCTGAGTTTGCCACATGGATTAATGAGAACATGCTGCACGAGGTTGTTGAGACCTATGATCCTGAGACCGACGAGCCTGTTATGGGAAACAAGACCATCAGCGGTATTCCATTCTGTACACCAGACATGAAGACCATTACAACTCATGCGCTCAATCAGTTCGACCTGACTTCTGACGCTTACTACTTCGGTTACATTTTCCAGGGCCTGCCAGACGCTGCTACTGCTGCTGTCAAGAACATCAATGCTGCTAATAACATTGACAAGAATGCAGAGTTCTTCACTGTAGACGGCATTAAGGTCAGCGCTCCTGTTAAGGGGCTTAACATTATCAAGACCGCCAACGGTGAGACAAAGAAGGTGTTCTTGAAGTAAAAAAATAAGAATATATAAGCAATATATTCAATATAAAAGGGACACGGAAATGTGGAATAAACGCCATGTTTCCGTGTCTTCGTTTTTATCCTTAAATCCGCAACTCCATTACCGAAGTGCTACCTACATGAAGATAAATGGGCT
>CABSIA010000093.1 GCA_902477645.1 uncultured Prevotella sp.
TTGAGTCTATTGTGGAGGAGAGAAGGGAGGAAAATTGCTCCATGATTGGAAATATGCCTCCAAAAGGAGTGAGTTTTTCGGATTTTATTGCCACCTTTGCCATGCCTGTTACGATTTTCCTTGTTTTTGGATTCGCAACACTAAGATAAGTGAAAACCCTGACATGGCAAAATCCTGGGCAACAAAATGTTGCTCAGGAACTTATAAAAATAATTATCAATTATGTTGCGGAATTAAGGAATGATAAAACTCTTCTTTTTCAGTTTGCGTAGCAGTGCCATTTTTTATTGTAAACCAGCCTCCGAAAAATTGTAAACCAATTGTAAACCGAAGGCATCATGGACTGCTTTTGTTATGTGCAGAACGTGTTGAAAAGAAGAGAGGCAAGTGCCTGTTATTAAAGCACTTGCCTCTTATCTTACTAATTTTCAGCATCTAAGGATTATTCCTCTACGGCGGCCTGCGCCGCTGCAAGACGTGCAATTGGCACGCGGAATGGAGAGCAAGAAGCGTAGTTCATACCAATCTTAGCACAGAACTTAACAGAAGTCGGCTCACCACCGTGCTCACCACAGATACCGGTGCGGAGGTTTGGACGAACGCCACGCCCCTTCTCAACAGCCATCTTAATGAGCTGGCCTACACCGTTCTGGTCAAGAACCTGGAATGGGTCTACCTTCAAAATCTTCTTGTCGAGATATGCCGGCAAGAAGCTGGCGATATCATCACGGCTATAGCCGAAGGTCATCTGCGTAAGGTCGTTTGTACCGAATGAGAAATACTCAGCCTCTGTAGCGATACGGTCAGCTGTAAGGGCAGCGCGTGGTATCTCGATCATTGTACCGATCTCAAACTTAATCTCAACGCCATACTCTGCGAATACTTCCTTAGCAACCTTCTCGATGATTTCCTTCTGCTGCTTGAACTCGTAGAGAATACCGATGAGAGGAACCATAATCTCAGGCATTGGGTTCTTGCCTTCCTTCTTCAGCTCGCAAGCCGCAGAGAGGATGGCACGTGTCTGCATGGCTGTAATCTCAGGGAATGTGATACCCAGACGGCAACCACGGTGGCCGAGCATCGGGTTGTTCTCAGCGAGAGAGGCAACACGGCGCTTGATAGTCTGAACGTCTACACCCATTTCTTTTGCCATAACTTCCTGGCCAGCCTGATCGTGTGGTACGAACTCATGGAGTGGCGGGTCGAGCAAGCGGATGTTGACAGGGCAGCCATCCATAGCCTCGAGGATTCCCTTGAAATCAGCCTTCTGATAAGGCAACAGTTTGGCAAGCGCCTTCTCACGGCCCTCAGCTGTGTCTGAGAGAATCATCTCGCGCATAGCGATAATCTTCTTGTCCTCGAAGAACATGTGCTCTGTACGTGTAAGGCCGATACCCTTAGCACCGAATGCACGGGCTACCTGTGCGTCGTGTGGAGTATCTGCATTTGTACGGACCTGAAGTTTTGTGTACTTGTCACAGAGATCCATCAGTTCCTTGAAGTCACCGCTAAGCTCTGCAGCCTTTGTTGGAACCTCGCCAGCATAAACCTGACCAGTTGAGCCGTTCAGAGAGATATAGTCACCCTCTTTATATACAACACCGTCAATCTCAACGGTCTTTGTCTTATAGTCAACATTGATTGCGCCCGCCCCAGAAACGCAGCACTTACCCATACCACGGGCAACAACGGCTGCATGGGATGTCATACCGCCACGTGCAGTAAGAATACCCTCGGCAGAAGCCATACCAGCAAGATCCTCAGGACTGGTCTCAATACGAACCATGATTACCTTGTGACCATCCGCATGCCATGCCTGTGCGTCGTCAGCGTGGAATACAATCTGACCGCAAGCAGCGCCTGGAGAAGCTGGCAGACCCTGTGTGATAACCTTTGCCTGGAGCAAAGCCTTCTTGTCGAATACAGGGTGCAGAAGCTCATCGAGTTTCTGAGGCTCGCAACGCATGATGGCTGTCTTCTCGTCAATCATACCCTCGTGGAGAAGGTCGATGGCAATTTTAACCATAGCGGTACCTGTGCGCTTGCCGTTACGTGTCTGGAGGAACCAGAGCTTGCCTTCCTGTACGGTGAACTCCATATCCTGCATATCGTGATAGTGGTGCTCAAGCTTATCCTGAAGGTCGTTAAGCTGTGCATAAATCTCAGGCATAGCCTCTTCCATAGAAGGATATTTGGCAACACGCTCCTCCTCGCTGATGCCGGCACGCTCTGCCCAACGCTGCGAGCCAATTTTTGTAATCTGCTGTGGAGTGCGGATACCAGCAACAACATCCTCACCCTGTGCGTTTACAAGGTACTCACCGTTGAAGAGGTTCTCACCATTTCCGGCATCACGGCTGAAGCAAACACCTGTTGCACTGGTCTCGCCCATGTTACCAAATACCATAGCCATAACACTGACAGCAGTTCCCCACTCGTCTGGAATACCCTCCATCTTACGATAAAGAATAGCACGCTCGTTCATCCAGCTGCGGAATACAGCGCAAATAGCGCCCCAAAGCTGCTCGATCGGGTCTGTCGGGAAGTCCTTGCCTGTGCGCTCCTTTATGGCTGTCTTGAAGAGGCTAACCAATTTCTTGAGTTCGTCAACAGAAAGATCCTTGTCGAGTTTTACACCACGCTCAGCCTTAACCTTTTCGATGATTTCCTCGAACGGGTCGATATCTTCCTTGTTTACAGGCTTCATCTCGAGAACAACGTCACCATACATCTGCACAAAACGGCGGTATGAGTCGTAAACGAAGTGAGGATTGCCCGTTTTGGCAACCATACCCTCAGCAACCTCATCGTTAAGGCCAAGGTTAAGGATGGTGTCCATCATACCCGGCATAGAGGCACGCGCACCAGAGCGTACGCTGACAAGCAGAGGGTTCTGAACATCGCCAAACTTAGAGTTCATCAACTCCTCGATATGCTTAACGGCAGCGCTGACCTCGTCCTGAAGTACCTCCTTGATTTTCTCCTGGCCCACTTCATAGTATTCGTTACAGCAACTTGTTGTAATGGTGAAGCCTGGAGGAACAGGCACACCGATAAGGTTCATCTCTGCGAGGTTGGCACCCTTGCCACCAAGCTCTTCACGCATTTTAGCGTTACCCTCGGCCTTACCATTGCCGAAGGTATAAACTCTTTTTTCACTCATGGTTGATTTGGTATCCAAATGTTATTTAATAGTTTAAGTTTCTATTTTATTAGAAGTTGTGCAAATTTAATATTTTTAGTTCATTCTACAAAATATTTATAGAAAAAAGTGCAAAGCCGACATTACATTAACCTGTGTTTGCGATAACAGAATATGTTGCCAACTGTTAGTGAAAAGGATGATGTGACGCACAAAAAGTCTGTTTTGCTTTGTCATTTCATCCGTTTAGATAAATTTCTCTCGCTCAAGAGTGCAAATACATTTTCATTCTCTTCGCTTAATCGAAATTTTATGCTAATTTTGCAGAACATTTAGAATAATATAAAAACAAGAAATATGGCAAGAAAAAAAACTCTTCCACTATACGAGAACGTGACAATGACAGATGTCGCCGCAGAGGGCAAGAGTCTGGTAAGGATTGACGACATGGTAGTGTTCGCTCCATTTTGCGTACCAGGCGATGTCGTCGACCTGCAAGTTATAAAAAAGCGAAAGAGCTATTGCGAGGCAAAAGTTGTTAGATTTCATAAATACAGCGACATCAGGACAGAGCCAGTATGCAAGCATTTCGGTGTATGTGGCGGATGCAAATGGCAGAATTTGCCATACGGAGAGCAGATTAAGGCAAAGCAGAAACAGGTACACGACCAGCTGGCGAGAATTGGCAAGATTGAGCTGCCAGAATTCCGTCCCATAATGGGTTCTGTGAAGACTCTGGAATACAGGAACAAGATAGAATACGGATGCTCAAACAAGCGGTGGTTTACGCAGGAAGAGCTGCTGTCTATACCAAAATCTGACTCACCCGAAGAGTCACTATTCCAAAGCGGCAACAGAATGCTAAACGCCATAGGTTTTCACATAACAGGGGCATTCGACAAGATATACCCCATAACAAAATGCTGGCTCATGGATGACCTGCACAACGACATGCGCAACAGCATTGACGACTACGCTAAGCAGAACGGGCTGACATACTACGACCTCCGTGAGCAGCACGGACTTCTTCGTGATATCATGATCCGGAACTCAAACACTGGCGAGTGGATGGTTCTCATCCAATTCCATTACGACGAGCAGGGCGACCACGAGCGCGCAATGGGACTAATGCAGTTCGTAGCCGACAAATTTCCACAGATAACATCACTGCTCTATGTCGACAACCAGAAAGGCAATGACACCTTCGCAGATTTGGATCTGACCGTCTACAAAGGCAACGACCATATATTCGAGACCATGGAAGACCTAAAATTCAAGGTGGGGCCGAAGAGTTTTTACCAGACCAACACAGAGCAGGCATACCACCTGTATTGCGTGGCACGTGAGTTTGCACAGCTAACGGGCAACGAGCTGGTTTACGACCTATACACAGGCACTGGCACAATTGCCAATTTTGTGGCAAAAAAAGCACGGAAAGTTATCGGTATAGAATATGTGCCAGAGGCAATTGAGGACGCGAAGGCGAACAGCCAAGTGAACAACATAGAGAACACCCTGTTCTATGCCGGCGACATGAAAGACATACTTACCGACGATTTCATAAAAGAGCACGGACGTCCGGATGTCATAATCACTGACCCGCCAAGAGCCTGCATGCACGCCGATGTGGTAAAGACCATATTGAGAGCCGCGCCCGAGAGAATTGTCTACGTAAGCTGCAATCCGGCAACTCAGGCACGCGACCTTGCCGACCTTGATATATTATATAAGGTGGCTGCTGTGCAGCCTGTGGACATGTTCCCACATACGCCTCATGTTGAAAATGTGGTGCTGCTGCAGAAAAGAAAATAAGATTTGTCGGGGCTTCAACTGGGGGCAGGCCGAAAACCTGCCCCCCAGTGTTAATCTACTTGATATTTATTTGTTTTTGTTGAGCGGTGAGGCGATTGCGGACCGGAGCCAAAAGACGAGAACGACGAACCTGAGCGCGCGACACCACGATAGTCGGCATAGCGCCCCATAATACGCTCCACATAGCCGACAGTCTCTGAGCCTCGCATATAGCCATTTTTCACAACCGGGTCGTTGTAATATTGTGGCGACTGAAGGCCAAGGACATAATGCGAGACATCAGCCCACGAATATTTATTTTTGCCATATTTCTCCGCAAGTGCCATTGCGTCACGTATATGGTAAAATCCACCGTTATATGACGCCAATATAAACTTCGTACGCTCCTCACGGCTGCCCACATCTGAGAATTTGCCATTAAGCTGTCCGAGATATTTACATGCGGCAGCAATGTTTTTCTCCGGGTCGAAAATATCAGAAAAAGCCAACCCAAGCATATCGGCTGTTGACGGCATAATCTGCATCAGGCCGCATGCTCCGGCCCATGACCTTGCCTGCGGGTCAAAAGTCGATTCCTGATAGCACTGTGCGGCAACGAGCCTCCAGTCCCACCGTGCCAGAGGCGCATATTGCTGAAACAGATGATCATAACGGCTGATTACTCCCCCTGCCCTATTCAGCATAGGCGAATATACCTTTCGTGTCACACTTTTTGTAGACAGCGCAAAGCTTTCCTCTTTTACAGCATCAGCCATCATGTTCTTTTTGTACCATCCGTTGAGCGTTGCCGCCAATTCCGAATTGCCTTGCGCCACAGCCCAGCCTTTCGTCTTACAGCTGTCGCTAACACCTGCCATGGTTAACCCTTTCATACCTTTCGGAAGCATGAAAGCAACAATGTCGCCCTCGCCGTTTTTTAGTTGCCGCACCATTTCGGCTGTATCTTTGCAAACCTCAACACGAAGTGAGACTCCAAGCTTCTGCGCAAATCTCTCTGCAAGAAGATATTGAACACCCATTCCACGTCCGTGATACTCATAATAGGTATCTGGTCCGGACATGGTAAGCACTATCAGCTCACCGTTGGTCTGAATGTCGGAGAGCGAAAATCCTCCAGTCTCCGCATCGGTACTGTCGCCCTCTACAACAGTCCCCCAAGGTGTTGTCACGGCTTTAGGCTGCCTGTCACAAGATAACAAAAGCAGCGACGGCAGCAACAAAATGTATAAATGTCTAATATTCATATAAAGTGGGTACAAAAGTAGCACTTTATTTGGAAATATTACCAAAAAAGATTAAATTTGCAACGTTTTTTATCGAAACAATATCATTTTTTATGTTACGAATAGCAGTACAATCGAAAGGCAGGCTTTATGACGACACCATGAGCCTGCTGTCTGAGGCCGACATAAAAATCAGCTCCAGCAAGAGAACATTATTGGTACAGAGCTCAAATTTTCCGCTCGAGGTACTATATCTTCGAGACGACGACATACCACAGAGCGTTGCCAACGGAGTTGCCGACATTGGCGTTGTTGGCGAGAACGAGTTTATAGAGCGCGGCGAGGACGCACAGATACTGTCTCATCTTGGATTCAGCAAATGCCGTCTGTCGCTTGCCATATCTAAAGAGATAAACTATCCCGGACTTCAATGGTTCAACAACCGCAAAATAGCTACCAGCTATCCTAATATTCTCCGGAAATTTATGAACCGTAACGGTATAAATGCCGAAATACATGTAATTACGGGAAGCGTAGAGATCAGTCCGGGCATAGGGCTTGCCGACGGCATTTTCGACATTGTAAGCTCTGGCTCCACACTTGTCAGCAACAACCTGAAGGAGGTAGAGGTCGTCATGCAGAGCGAGGCGCTGCTGATTGGCAACTGGCACATGGACGACGAGAAGCACCAGATACTCAACGAGATGCTTTTCAGATTTGAGGCTGTACGCTCGGCGCAAGACAAGAAATACGTGATGATGAATGCGCCAAAAGAAAAATTAAAAAACATTATAGAAGTGTTGCCCGGCATAAAAAGTCCAACCATCATACCGCTCGCCGACGAGAACTGGTGCTCCATCCACACTGTTCTCGACGAGAAACGTTTCTGGGAAATCATCGGAAAACTGAAAGAGCTTGGAGCGCAGGGCATACTCGTGACACCGATTGAGAAAATGATTCTCTGAGCAAAAAACAAATATAGTCTCGCCAGTAACCCTGATTGTGTAAACAGCACGCCCTGAAATGACAAAAGCATAAACACAACTGAGAAAATAATATAAGTATGTCAATTAACGCTTTTGTCCTTTCTGGGCATGCTATATAAAACTTTTATAATTTAAATTTCGACAAGGCACCAATGAACATAATCAGATACCCGAAAAAAGAGGAATGGGCAGAAATAGTTGAGCGCCCGCATCTTGATGTCTCAGCCCTAAACGCCACAGTAACCGAAGTACTCAATGATGTACGGGAAAACGGTGACGGGGCAGTTAGGAGATATGAGGAAAAATTTGACCACGCCAAGCTCGACAGCCTCGCTGTGAGTGATGAGGAAATAGCTCAGGCAGCTACCGTTACAGACCCGCAGCTGCGTGAGGCTATGGAACTGGCCCACAAGAATATATACAAGTTCCACAGTTCACAGATTTTCCATTCCGGGCGGACGGAGACTGCTCCAGGCGTGACTTGCTGGCAGAAAAGCATTCCAATAGAAAAAGTCGGTCTCTACATACCAGGCGGCACAGCCCCTCTGTTCTCAACGGTGCTGATGTTGGCAACACCCGCAAAAATTGCCGGCTGCAATGAGATTGTGCTTTGCACTCCACCCGACCGCAACGGCAACGTAAATCCCGCCATTCTCGTGGCAGCCCAGATAGCCGGAGTGAGCAAAATATTCAAGGCTGGCGGCGTACAGGCAATCGGCGCAATGGCTTACGGAACAGAAAGCATTCCTAAAGTGTACAAAATTTTCGGCCCTGGCAATCAATATGTTATGGCTGCCAAACAGCAGGTGTCACTGCATGATGCCGCCATCGACATGCCGGCCGGTCCGAGCGAGGTTTGCGTGGTAGCCGACGAAAGTTGCAACGCCACATTCATAGCAGCCGACCTGCTGTCGCAAGCCGAGCACGGCACCGATTCTCAGGTGCTTCTGATAACAACATCTGAGAAAATTTTAGACGAGGTGGAAAAAGAAATCACACTGCAACTCAACAGTCTGCCGCGAAAAGAGATTGCCGCCAAAGCCCTTGAGAACAGCAAGATGGTTTTGGTTACAGATGCAGACGAGGCGATGGAGCTTGCCAACGCCTACGCTCCAGAGCATCTGATTCTGCCATCTGAAAACTATGAGGAAATGGCAGCGAAAGTAATAAATGCGGGAAGCGTTTTCTTGGGAAAATACGCATGCGAGAGCGCAGGCGACTATGCCAGCGGAACAAACCATACATTGCCGACCCACAGATATGCCCTCGCATACAACGGAGTAAATCTTGACAGTTTCATCAGAAAAGTCACGTTTCAGCATCTTACAGAGGAAGGCGTGAAATCGATAGGAAATGCCGTGGTGACAATGGCTGAGAACGAACAGCTCGAAGCCCATGCCAACGCAATGAGAGTAAGAATTAATAATTAGGAGTTACGAATTTGGAATTATTCTCGCTTCGCTGCGATTTAAAATTTACAATTTGAAATTAAATAATTCAAAATCGGCTTTGCCGACAACTCGTAATTCAAAATTCGTAATTTAAAACTAAACAATGGAGAATTTCAACCTGCAACAACTTGTGAGGCCAAACATTTGGAACCTTGCGCCATATAGCTCAGCACGCAACGAATACAGCGGACACAAAGCCACAGTGTTTCTCGACGCCAACGAAAACCCGTTCAACAAACCGCTGAACAGATATCCAGACCCACTGCAGCTTGAGCTAAAGGCAGAATTGTCTAAGATAAAACGTGTTCCTGTTGAGAACATCTTTCTCGGCAATGGAAGCGACGAGGCCATCGACCTGCCGTTCAGAATATTCTGCGAGCCAGGCATAGACAATGTTGTCGCCATAGAGCCGACATACGGCATGTACCGTGTTTGCGCCGACATCAACAACGTGGAATACCGCCCCGTTTTGCTCGATGAGACCTTTCAGCTAAGTGCTGAAAAGCTTTTGAGACAATGCGACAGGCATACAAAAATAGTCTGGATATGCTCTCCGAACAATCCCACAGGAAACAACATTGACAGAGCAGAGATAGAGAAGGTGCTGAAAGGTTTCGGCGGAATTGTTGTCGTAGACGAGGCTTACAGCGACTTCTCCACCGAACGCCCGTTTCGCCGTGACCTTGCCGGCTACCCCAACCTGATTGTGCTGAACACAATGAGCAAGGCATGGGGATGTGCGGCTATAAGACTTGGAATGGCTTTCGCATCAACTGAAATCATAGACCTTATGAACAAGGTGAAATACCCGTACAACGTAAATCTGCTGACCCAACAGCAGGCATTGAAATCGCTGGACGAAAAGGTGGAGGTTGAAAAATGGGTGTCGACATTGCTACAGGAGCGCGCCCACATGATAAGGGCTTTCCAGATGTTGCCGGTTTGCGAGAAGGTATATCCTACAGATGCCAATTTTTTCCTTGCAAAAATGACCAATGCCCAAGGCATATATAATTACCTCGTCGGCAAGGGCATCATAGTACGAAACCGGACACGCATCGCACTTTGTCAAAATTGTCTTAGAATAACCGTCGGCTCGAAAATAGAAAATCAGGAATTATTGGCCGCCCTAAGAACCATACCTGTTGGCGTAATTTAATACGCTAAAAGGAATATTCAAATCCTATAAGAAAAACGTAAGTGACTCCATTGACCAACGAAACCGCTTGCGATGGGCATTGAAGCCGCTTTCGATGGACATTGAAGCCGCTTGCATAATTTTGCATAGTTTTCCCAATAATTAGTGCGCTGACCGTCTCGCAATATGTCAACGACATAAATAGAAAACTTTTCATATGGACACAGCCATACCCTCGTTGGCAAGAATTGTGTTTGAAAAAATTTTCCTTGCCTCATCCAGCAGACACTCCTCATTTTCATAACGTGAGGAGAAATGCCCGAGCATCAGTTTTCCGGCATTTGCGTCAAGCGCCACCCGGGCTGCCTGCTGGGCCGTAGAGTGGTAGTAAAGCCTTGCGCGGTCTTCGGCGTCCGCTCCGTATGTCGACTCATGGTACAGAAGGT
This sequence comes from uncultured Prevotella sp., assembly GCA_902477645.1. GTDB lineage: Bacteria > Bacteroidota > Bacteroidia > Bacteroidales > Bacteroidaceae > Prevotella. The sequence continues at coordinate 10,199 of CABSIA010000093.1, forward strand.
CTACATCTTTTACAACGGTATGCAGTTTCGGCAAATAGCGGGTGTCTGAGCAATAAGCATAGCTGCGCACTGGGTCGGCAGGTCTCGTCAGCTTCTCGTTTGGTACGACATCGCCGTCGGGAGTCGTCCAGTCGGCACCAGCCCTGATGTTATTCAACTGAGAGAGCGGCACCTCGTAAAAGTCTATCATCTCACGGTTTATGTGGCGGTTGCTGAACTTTTCACGGAACAGGAAACCGCAACATGGCACACGGTGCGAAAGGGGTATTGTCTCTACAGTTATGCTTCTGTCGTCATAAACGATTTTGTGCTCATTGCAGTCGAGGGGATGGAAAACAACCTCGTATTCCAGTCCTGTACAAAACAAGTCGAGCATGGACTGAAGCATAGGCCCAAGCTCAGCAGGGGCATAAACGTGCAATGGGGCTATGCGGCCGAGCATGCCGAAAGTGGAAATCATCCCTATAAGTCCGAAGCAGTGGTCGCCATGCAGATGCGAGATAAACACGGTGTTTATCCTGGTGAACTTAATTCGCGACTGGCGCAACTGCATTTGTGTGCCCTCGCCACAATCCACCATAAAGCACTTGCCGCGGATTTCAACGACCTGCGACGAACAATGATGCTTCAGTGTTGGGGTGGCGCTGCCACAACCGAGAATGTGAATGCGGAAAGGCTCCATTACATTTTTTAGATGGTTTGATTATTCTACATAAAACAGTCGCCCTGAAAGGGCATTGAGCCCATTGCGTTTGTAGGAATCGGCCTATTGCCTGCGATAGGCAAAAATTCCATTGGCATTTTCCAGACAAAGAGAATCGGGGCCTATTAGGTCTATCTGGAAAGTGTCGGCGTTGAGAACCATGTTGCCGTTCAGCAGTTTCCACTGCGTCCACGGGTTGGTCTCCGCCTTTATCGACGACTCCACTATTCCACCTTCACGAATTTCGAAACTCTTGTCAATGCTTGTCCATTTTCCGAGGAGCGACGTTATGTTTATCACCTTGTCGGCAATGTGCTCGCCATTTGCCGTGTGCGACAATACGGCAACACGATCGCCAGCCAACAGACCACCATAGACAACCGTCATACCGGAGTCCACACTTGCCAGAACAAGCTCCATTGTGTCGCCGACATCAGTGATGAGCTGCAGCGAGCTCATAGCCGTGCCGTCGCCAAGCACACCGTAGAGTGATGAGTCGGCAACGGTTTCCACGATGACAGAGTCGCAGCCCGCATCTTGATTACCGTTACTGTTTTTGTCGGTGCAACCAGCTGTCAGCATTGCCGCCACTGCCGGAATCAAATATAATTGTTTTCGTATTCTCATAGACGAAATCTGTTTACATGTTGCCATTTTTCTTTGCCTCGTCCCACAGGCGGTCCATTTCGACAAGTGTCAGGTCTTTTATGTTTTTGCCCGCCTCCTTAGCCTTTGCCTCAATGTAGTTGAATCTCGATATGAACTTCTGGTTTGTACGCTCGAGGGCATTGTCGGGATTTATCTTGTAAAGCCGTGCCGCATTTATCACGCTGAACAGAAAATCGCCAAGCTCAGCCTCCGATTTTTCATGGTCGTTGTTTGCAAGCTCAGTCTCAAGTTCTCCAAGCTCCTCACGCACCTTAGCCCACACATCCTCACGCTGCTCCCAGTCGAAGCCCACGTTGCGTGCTTTGTCCTGTATGCGATACGCCTTAATCAGCGACGGCAGCGCATCAGGAACACCAGAGAGAACAGTCTTGTTGCCGTCTTTCTCACGCAGTTTTATCTGTTCCCAGTTCTGAATCACCTGCTGTGCCGTCTTCTCTTCTTCCG
>CABSIA010000094.1 GCA_902477645.1 uncultured Prevotella sp.
CGGCCGGTTCCGTGCATCGGAGAGTAAACGATGTTGAGATCTTTCTGGCGTAGGGTAACATCCTAGCGAACTGTTGCCTCCTTAACGGCGCACATATAGTCGTAGTCCATCTCGCCGCCGATAATCTTGATGAGGTCTTTGTTGCCCTCAAACTTAACGTCGTCGATTGTAACTTTGTTAACCTCGTCTATAATGCCGGTATCGTGTGGTGCGAGCACCTGAGCGCCATCCTCCCAGTAAGCCTTGTAACCGTTGTACTCGCGTGGATTGTGGCTTGCCGTAACGTTTACACCTGCCTGGCAGTGAAGCTGGCGGATTGCGAACGAAATCTCTGGTGTAGGCCTAAGGCTCTCGAACAAGTAAACCTTAATACCGTTGGCGGCAAAAATGCCGGCAACGGTCTCTGCAAACATCCGGCCGTTGTTGCGGCAGTCGTGACCTACAACAACTGCGATGTCTTTCTTACCGGCAAAAGCCTTCCGCAAATAGTTGGCAAAGCCTTGTGTAGCCATGCCGACGATATATTTGTTCATTCTGTTTGTACCAACGCCCATTATGCCGCGCAGACCGCCAGTACCAAACTCAAGGTTCTGGTAGAAAGCGTCTATAAGGTCTGTTTTGTCCTCGTTGTCAAGCATTGCCTGAACAGCGTTGCGTGTCTCTTCGTCGAAAGCAGGAGTCAACCACTGCTTAGCCCTCTCCTCACACTGGGCTATAAGTTCTGAATTGTTTGCCATTTTTGCTATGTTTTTGTTATTGTTGATTGTTTTGCAAAGATACAAAAAAAGATGTTTTCACAAAGGTTTCATTCATAGTTTTTTTTTAAATGGGTTAAATTATGTGAACTGCCGTGCCACCGCATATCCCATCGTCCATGCAGCCTGCAAGTTGAAACCTCCAGTTATGGCATCCACATCAAGCACCTCGCCGGCAAAATACAGCCTTTTATGTTTTTTGCTCTCAAGCGTTGACGGGCAAATACTCGTCAGCGCCACACCACCGCAAGTGACAAACTCATCTTTGTATCGGTTCTTGCCCTTTATCTCAAGAGTTTGATTTGTCAGAGTTGCAACGAGTCTGTTCAGCCCTTTTTTGCCCAATTCGCCCCATCTCATGTCTGTCCTCAGCTGGCATACGTCTAAAAAATAGCGCCACAACCGGTTGTTGAACCTCTCTGGCCATGCGCTGCTCAACTGTTTGCGGGCGTTTTCTGTGGCTATCGACAATATCTCGTCCGCCACCTCCTTTTCTCCGGCTTCACCAAACCAGTTGATTGAAACAGCAGTCTTATAGTCTGCCCCGTAGAGAATTCTCGCAGCGTACGACGACAGTTTTAGCACAGCCGGGCCGCTTATTCCCCAATGTGTTATGAGCAGCGGACCGTGCCCTGCCGTTTTGCACCCCTTTAGTTTCACGCTCACATCCTCGACAACAGTCCCGGTCATTGTAGTCAGCGGATGTCCGTTTTCGAGACAAAGACTGAAAAGCGAAGGAACAGGCTCAACAATCTCGACATTCAGCGGCGATAAGAAACCGTATCCCGCATGTTTTGAGCGTCCGCCAGTAGTAACTATTACGGCATCGGCGACGGCATCGCCATGAGTGGCAAACGAGAGTCTGAAACTTCCGTCCGCGGCATTGCCGGCAACGGCTGTCACCCTGTGTCTTGTCATTATCCTTACGCCAAGCGTTCTCATCAGTCTGAGCAGCGTGTTGACAATCTCCATGGCATCTTGCGACACAGGAAAAACACAATTATCATCCTGTATAGTAAGACTTATTCCCTCACGCTCAAACCATTGATATGCATCGTTATAGTCAAAGTCGTTAAACAGACGCTTCATTAGGCGTGCGCCACGTGGATAAGCCTCGTCAAGACTTCTCAAGCCCTCAAAGCTGTTGGTAAGATTGCATCGTCCGCCACCCGTAACGGCAACCTTGGCCAGCGGTTTTACGCCTGCCTCGTATACCGTCACCTCTGCCTCGGGCTTATTCCGCTTAATCTGTATTGCGGCAAAGCATCCCGCCGCTCCTGCACCTATTATAGCTGTCTTCATGTTTGCAAAGATAAATGAAAATTCCAATTTATAAGCCTCTCGGAATAAAGAAAATGACTCAACATTCGTAAGTAAAGGACCAGACCTTTCACTGCGCACAATTGTTTTTATTAACTTGCTGAACTTGTACTATATATTGTACAGTGTCAGAACGGGACACCCTCTACAGGCGGCCTGCCTACTCCCATCGGGTCATCGGCATTCATTTTGCTGCCCAAAATCTCGCCTCCCATGTCGGTTGGCGCAATGGAATTTAAGGATATGGCATCCTCCGGGTTTGCAAATCTCGTGTATTTGCCCAAGAATGTCAACAACACATCGCCCGTGGCACCCTTACGGTGTTTGGCGATGATAATCTGAGCCATACCATGAAGGTCGTTGCCTTTTTCGTCTTGGAAAATATGGTAGTATTCTGGGCGGTGAACAAAAACCACCATGTCGGCATCCTGCTCTATGGCACCCGACTCACGGAGGTCGGAGAGTTGCGGGCGTTTTCCCTCAAGTCCGTCACGTCCTTCAACAGTACGGTTGAGCTGCGACAGTGCGATGATTGGAATATCGAGTTCCTTTGCAAGCCCCTTCAGCGAGCGCGAGATTGTTGACACCTCTTCCTGTCTGCTGCCGAATTTCATTCCGTTGGCGTTCATCAGCTGCAGGTAGTCAATCATGATTATCTCAACGTGTTTCTCCCTTACAAGCCGGCGTGCCTTGGTTCTAAGCTCAAAAATTGAGAGTCCTGGAGTATCGTCGATATAAACAGGCGCACCTGTAAGTTTTCGGAGATTGCGGTCGAGTCGTTCCCATTCGTCACGGCTCAGCTGACCGTTCAATATTTTCTTACCCTCTATCTCGCAAACGTTTGATATCAAACGGTTTACGAGCTGTACGTTGTTCATTTCAAGCGAGAAAAACGCGATTGGTTTCTGATAGTCTACGGCAATGTTTTTGGCAAGCGACAGCGCAAACGACGTCTTGCCCATGGCCGGTCGTCCGGCTATGATGATGAGGTCGGATCGCTGCCATCCGCTCGTCATGTCGTCGAGCTTGGTATATCCAGTAGGAATACCTGTCAGTCCGCCCGAATTCGCCGATGCCTGCTGCAAAATCTGCACCGCCTGATGAATTACGGGGTCTATCTGTGTGTAGTCCTGCTTCATGTTGCGCTGCGAAATCTCGAACAGTCTGCCCTCAGCCTCCTGCATCAGTCCGTCCACGTCGATTGTGGGGTCGAACGCCTCGGTCTCTATCTTGCTTGCGTATGAGATAAGCTGTCGGGCAAGAAACTTCTGAGCCAAAATCTTAGCGTGATACTCGATATGGGCAGACGATGCCACTAACGAGCTCAACTCTACGATATACGGCGAGCCGCCGACATCGTCAAGATTTCCCTCACGGGCCAATTCGTCGGCAACAGTCATAATGTCTACCGGATTCTCATTCATATTGAGAGTTCGGATAGCATGGAAAATTTTCTGGTGTCTCGGCTCATAGAATGTCTCGGGCGAAAGAAGCTCGCTGACCACGGAGAAAGCATCCTTATCTACCATCAGAGCACCAAGCACAACCTTTTCTACGTCCGTAGCTTGCGGCTGCAGGTGTCCGTACGTGTTGTCTATTGTCTGTGTTGTTTTTCTTCTTGCTGTTGTGGATTTGTTGTTGTCTGGCATAGTTTTTAATTAAGTTGACAAGTTAACGAGTTGACAAGTTGACGAGTTACTAAGTAGACAAATTGATAGCTTGGAAGTTACGAGCAAGCAAGCGGTTAGACAACTTGTCTACTTTTGTACTAACAACTTGTCAACTCCGTCTACTTGTCTACTCGTCTACTTTACATTTACATGCAAAATTACAAATAAAATCCAGTATTCGTTGTACGAACCACGATTTTTTGTTATTTTTGCCAATAAATAATGTCAAAGTAGATATTTGTAATATGATAAACTTTCCTTGTGCGAAAATCAATCTTGGCCTGAACATCGTTTCACGCCGTGAGGACGGATACCATAATCTTGAAACCGTCTTCTACCCTATCCCTGTTACAGACGCCCTTGAGATTAAGTTGATGGGCAAAGAGTTTCCAAGCGAAGCCGATTGTGATTTAAAGGTAACAGGAAATGCTGTTGACTGCAATGAGGCTGATAATCTTGTTGTGAAAGCGTACAATCTCTTGGCTGCCGATTTTTCCATTCCCCGTGTGCATGCACATCTGTACAAACGAATACCGTCGCAAGCCGGACTTGGCGGCGGCAGCAGCGATGCCGCATATATGATTCGCTTGCTCGATGAGCGTTTCCGTTTAAATATCGGCAATGCCGAAATGGAGAGATATGCCGCACGGCTCGGTGCCGACTGCGCCTTTTTTGTAACAGCCGATCCGTCATACGCCACTGGTATTGGTAATGTTTTTGAGCCTGTATGCGGTTTGCAGGACAAACTCGCCGACTGTTGGCTATGTGTGGTGAAACCAGATGTGCAGGTGTCAACGCGGGAGGCGTATTCAAAAATAGTTCCACAGAAACCCATAAAATGCTGTAAGGATATAGTTGCGCAGCCCATTGAGACATGGCGCAATGAGCTGACCAACGATTTCGAGGAGCCAGTTTTCGATGCCCATCCTCAACTTCGTGCTATAAAGGATAAGCTGTATGCCTTAGGTGCCATGTATGCCCAGATGAGCGGAAGCGGCAGTGCCCTGTTCGGCATTTTCAGAGACAAGCCAGAGGGCATTGCGGAAATGTTTGGAGATTGCGTGACTTTCGTAGAAAAGATGTAAAAAAAATGAGGTTATGAGGTTGTGAGGTTATGAGGTCTTAAAATCTAAAAAAATATGCAAGATAATTCCAAAGAGCTGTTTCCCGCTGTTGACGGTGAGGGGAACGTTATAGGCTGCGTATCAAGAGGCGAGGCTCACGGCGGTGGCAAAATATTGCATCCCGTGGTACACCTTCACGTGTTCAATTCCAAAGGTGAGCTATATCTGCAGAAGCGCCCCGAATGGAAAGACATTCAGCCGGGCAGATGGGACACGTCGTGCGGCGGACACGTTGCCTACGGAGAGCAGATTGCCGATGCGCTGAGACGGGAGGTAAGCGAGGAACTCGGAATAACCGATTTTGAGCCGGAGTTTCTCGGCAGCTACATTTTCGAGAGCAGCAGAGAACGTGAGTTGGTAAATGTTCACAAAACGATATACGACGGTGAGATTGTACCCGATAGTGCAGAGCTTGACGGCGGCAGATTTTGGAGCCGGGAGGAGATACTCGCTAACATTGGAAAGAATGTGCTGACTCCAAATTTCGAGAGCGAATACATGAGATTTTTCGGATCTTCGGAAAAACGGCGGGACTGCTAACGGAATATGCCATAAAAACGCAACCGCTTGCAAATGACATCGCAAGCGGTTGCAAGTGGCAACGCAAGCTGTTACAATGCCACTTGCAAGCGGAAGCATTTTTTTCGGCCGGATTTTTAGAGTTTTCTTACGCTATTACTCTACGGTTACGCTCTTTGCCAAATTTCGTGGCTGGTCGACATCTTTTCCCTTGCATACTGCCACATGATAAGCCAGCAGCTGCAATGGAATTGTGGCGATGAGCGGCTCAAGACATTCGAGAGTGTCGGGAAGCTCAATAACCTCGTCAGCAATTTTCGATATTGTAGTGTCGCCTTTTGATACTATTGCCATCACCCTGCCCTGACGTGCCTTAATTTCCTGAATGTTCGAAAGAACTTTTTCATAAAGCTCGTTGTGGGTAGCAATTACCACTACCGGCATGTCTGAGTCGATAAGGGCTATAGGTCCGTGTTTCATTTCGGCGGCAGGGTATCCCTCGGCATGAATGTAGCTTATTTCCTTAAGTTTCAAAGCGCCCTCAAGAGCAACAGGATAGCTGAAACCGCGTCCAAGATAGAGGAAGTTGTGAGCGTATGTGAATGTACGGCTCACGTCGGCAATATAGTCGTTGAGTTTCAGCACCTCCTGAATTTTGTCTGGAATAGCCTGCAATTCTTTTACAACCCTTACATATTCTTCGTGGCTGACAGTTCCCATGACGTTGCCCAATGCCAGGGCCAGCATGGTGAGAACCGTTACCTGTCCGGTAAATGCCTTTGTAGAGGCCACGCCGATTTCCGGCCCCACATGAATGTACGAGCCTGTATCTGTGGCGCGTGGTATGCTTGAGCCAACGGCGTTGCATATTCCGTATATGAAGGCTCCCTTTTCTTTTGCAAGTTTCACGGCAGCCAAAGTGTCGGCGGTCTCGCCGCTCTGCGAGATTGCTATGAGAACATCCTCTGGACCGACAACAGGATTACGGTAGCGGAATTCTGAGGCATACTCAACTTCAACGGGAATGCGGCAGAAGTTCTCTATCATCTGTTTGCCTATCAGCCCGTCTTGCCAGCTCGTGCCGCGTGCCACGATTATGATGCGTTTCGCGTTTATCAGCTTTTTCCTATAGTCGAGCACGGCAGACAGCGTGACATTGTCGCCCTCAGAATTTATACGTCCGAGCATGCAGGTCTTGAGGCATTCCGGCTGCTCAAAAATTTCCTTGAGCATGAAGTGCGGAAATCCACCTTTCTCTATCTGTCCTAAGTTGATATCTACTTTTTTTACCTCAGCGTCCTGCTTCTCGTTGTATATGTCAACAACCTTCAGCTCTTCGTCAGGAACCAGCACAGCGATGTTGCCGTCTTCAAGGTAAACAACTTTGTCGGTATATTCCACAATGGGGCTTGCATCCGAGCCAAGGAAAAACTCACCGTCGCCAATACCTACAACCAGCGGACTTTGCTTACGGGCGGCGATAATCTGCCTCGGGTTGCTCTTGTCGAGCACGGCAACTGCGTATGCGCCAATCACCTGGTGCAATGCCACCTGTACGGCAGTGAGCAAGTCCGTATTGCGTTTTTTCTGTATATACTCTATGAGCTGCACGAGAACCTCCGTGTCGGTATCTGAGCGGAAATTTACACCAGTCTCCTGCAGTCTCTTTTTTATAACGGCATAATTCTCTATAATGCCGTTGTGTATTATTGCAAGATTGTTTGACTCTGAATAGTGCGGGTGAGCATTTGCACTCGACGGCTCGCCGTGAGTCGCCCAACGTGTATGGGCAATGCCCACACATCCTGTAAGGTCTTTGCTCGCGCAATATTCCTCAAGATCGGCAACCTTTCCTTTTGTCTTATACACATTCAAATCTCCGTTGCCGTTGATTAGAGCGACACCTGCGCTGTCGTATCCCCTGTACTCAAGGCGCTTCAGTCCGTTTGTAAGAATAGGAAACGCCTGCCTTTTACCTATGTATCCAACTATACCACACATGTTATCAGTTATTAATTGTTAGTTATAATTTTGTTGTTCTGTAATAATATTGTTTATAAAAAAATTGAAAGACTGGACATCGTTTTCCGACTGTCTGAATCTTTCAATTTCCATGTTTATGATAAGAAAATTAATTACGCAAAATATTTACCATCAGTGAGGCGATGCTCGTCATGATACTGATTAACGAGAACCAGATTGTCACAGACTGACCGATGGCTGAGTTCTTTGCCTTCACGCTGTTTGGCTCAACATATATCACGTCGTTCTGTTGCAGATAGTAATATGGCGAGTTTATCAGGTCTGCGTCGTTGAGGTTCAGCCTGTGCACAGACTTCTGTCCCGTGGCATCCTCACGTATGAGCATTATGTTGTCACGCTTGCCGTAGATAGACAGGTCGCCAGCCGAAGCCAGTGCCTCAAGAATGCTCATTTTCTCTGTCGAGACAGGTATGACACACGATTTGCCAACCTCGCCGATAACGGTCACCCTGTAGCTCGACATTCTGACAGTAACGATGGGGTTCTCGGTTTCTGCAAGATACGGCATCACCTTTCCCCTGATAGCGTCTTGACACTCATTTTTGGTAAGTCCCGCAACATGAATTTTGCCTACAATAGGGAAGTTTATGTCGCCATTGTTGTCAACGAGATAACCTTGCAGTGCGCCGGCGCCTGTGTTAAGTTGTCCTGTCACAGGCAGTGTGTTAGAAACCGAGAGGTTAAATGGAGTCGCCGCTGCGGGGTCTGTAGTGCTGACGGTGATGGTAAGCATGTCCTTAGGCATTATCTTGGCATCGTAAAGTCCCTTCGAGGCACTTAGGTCAACATGGTCTACGTTTTGGAAATAAGCGACCTTCTTGCTGCCCGCACAGCTTGCCATGATAAAAATCAGCAGGGCAAGAAAGCATGAGGATATCATTTTATTCTTCATACAATAGAAATTTTTACCTTAACAAAATTTAGTTTGCAAAATTAATACTAATTTTCGAATACTGCAAAGGTTTGATGTTTTTTTATTCTCTTTTCCGTTGTTTTTGCTCCCATGTCGGATTTTGTTGCTAACTTTGCAGGGAAAAACGTAGGGGCGCTATGAACAGCGGTCGCAAACAATGATTATACTTGCTAAAAGCGGTCCTGCAACAACTGGAAAACAATTTATATGGAGAAAAATATTGAGATAAAGGGAGCGCGTGTAAACAATCTTAAGAATGTCAGCCTTAAAGTTCCCAGAAACAAATTTGTAGTCGTTACGGGTGTCTCTGGCTCGGGCAAGTCGTCGCTTGCCTTTGACACACTCTACGCCGAGGGTCAGCGCCGCTATGTGGAGTCGCTTTCATCGTACGCCCGCCAGTTTCTCGGAAGGGTAAAGAAACCAGAGTGCGACTTCATAAAAGGATTGCCTCCCGCAATAGCCATTGAGCAAAAGGTGACAGCCCGAAACCCGCGCTCCACCGTGGGCACCACAACTGAAATCTATGAATATCTGCGCCTGCTGTTTGCACGTGTGGGAAAAACCATATCGCCGGTATCGGGTGAGGTCGTCAAGAAAAATTCTGTCGAAGACATCGTGGACTGCACAAAGTCTTATTCCCAAGGTACCCGCTTCATGGTGCTCGCCCCTATTCTGAGACATGAGGAGCGCACGTTTGCCCAACAGCTCGCCATATATATTAAAGAGGGGTATTCGAGAATACTTGTAAATGGCGAGGTGTGCAGAATAGAAGATTGTCTCGACGAGTCTGACAATTGCGGCTTCGACGGCTCGTGGCTCGTCATCGACCGCAGGTCGGTAGATGACGGAAAAGAGTTTTTTTCGCGCCTGACGGACTCTGTGGAGACGGCAATGTTTGAGGGCAACGGTGCCTGCCGTATCACATTCTCGCCGTCGAATATCAGCTACGATTTCTCCACACGTTTCGAGGCCGACGGCATTACGTTTGAGGAACCGTCAGACAACATGTTTTCTTTCAACTCGCCAGTTGGAGCCTGCCCCAAATGTGAGGGGTTCGGCAAGGTGATGGGTATCGACGAGAAACTCGTCATTCCAAATACCGTGTTGAGTGTATATGACGGATGCGTGCAGTGCTGGCATGGCGACAAGATGAAGATATGGCAAGAGGAATTCTGCCGTAAGGCTGCCATTGACAACTTCCCGATATTCAAACCCTATTACGAGCTGACAAAGAAGGAAAAAGCCATGCTCTGGCACGGGCTGCCATGCCAGAGCCATCTTCCTGTTGCCGAGAGGGTATGCATAGACTCGTTCTTCCAGATGGTGAGCGACAATATGTACAAGATACAATACAGGGTTATGATGAGCCGCTACCGTGGCAAAACCATTTGCCCGGAATGCCATGGCACAAGATTGAAGAAAGAGACACAATGGGTAAAGATAAACGGCCTGTCAATTAGCGACTTGGTTGAAATGCCCGTATCTAAGCTTGAACTGTGGTTCGACAACTTGGAACTCAATAATCACGATGCCGCTGTTGCAAAACGCCTGCTTACTGAAATTAAGAGCCGCCTGCATTTTCTCAATGTTGTCGGGCTTGGGTATCTCACGCTTAACCGCGCCTCAAATACCCTGTCGGGAGGCGAGAGCCAACGCATAAATCTTACCACCTCGCTGGGCAGCTCGCTGGTAGGCTCGCTCTATATTCTCGATGAGCCAAGCATCGGACTCCACAGCCGTGATACAGACAGGCTCATTTCCGTTCTCAAACAGCTGAGAGATATTGGCAACACCGTAGTTGTTGTAGAGCACGACAAGGAGATTATGACTGCCGCCGACGAGATAATCGATGTCGGCCCCGACGCAGGCACAAACGGAGGTGAGATAGTCTTCCAGGGATGTCCGCCGCAAATTGGCGGCAAAGTGCCCGAGGGCAACAGAAGCCATACCGTGGACTACCTTACGGGAAACGAAAAAATCACAGTGCCGAAATCACGCCGTCAATGGAATATGTCGGTAAATCTGAAAGGATGCCGCATGAACAACCTGAAAGGCATAAATGCCAACATTCCGCTGAACGTGCTTACCGTCATAACCGGTGTCTCCGGCTCTGGAAAATCATCGCTCATAAAAGGCATTCTCTACCCGGCCCTAAAGCGCAGGCTCGACGAGGTGGCTGAAATACCAGGCGAGTATCTTTCTATGGAGGGCAATTACAACATGATATCGCATGTTGAGTTTGTCGACCAGAACCCAATAGGCAAAAGCTCGCGCTCAAATCCTGCCACATACGTCAAGGCTTACGACTACATACGCTCTCTATTTGCAGACCAGCCGTTGGCGAGACAGATGGGGTTTACACCGCAATATTTCTCGTTCAATGCCGAGGGCGGACGATGCGAGGAATGCAAGGGCGCAGGAACTATAACCGTCGAGATGCAGTTTATGGCTGACATTGTTCTTGAGTGCGAGGCGTGCCACGGACAGCGCTTTAAGCACGACATTCTCGACGTAAGATACAACGGGAAAAATATAAACGACATTCTCGACATGACTGTCAGCGAGGCCATCAGTTTCTTCAACAACGGCGATGCCAAGAAGAAAACAAGTTACAACCGTGCCATAATAGACCGTCTGAAGCCACTGGAGGATGTGGGACTGGGATATATAAAGCTCGGTCAGAATTCGTCTACCATGTCGGGTGGTGAGAACCAGCGCGTAAAACTCGCATATTTCATTTCTCTCGAAAAACAGTCGCCTACCCTTTTCATATTCGACGAGCCAACCACGGGCCTGCATTTCCACGACATTTCGAAGCTCATGAAAGCTTTCAACGCACTGCTTGAGCGCGGGCATTCAATAGTTGTCATTGAGCACAACATGGAAGTCATAAAATGTGCCGACTGGATAATTGACCTTGGACCGGAGGGTGGCGACAAAGGCGGAAACATCGTGTTTGCCGGAACACCCGACGACATCATTAGCTGCAAAGAGAGTCTGACAGGCCGATATTTGAAGAGTGAGCTTAATGCCGGTTAGCAGAATGGTTACATGTTGAAAGAATATATGTTAAAAACAGTAAAAGATACAATAAGGCAAGAATTATTGTGTATTTTTGCAACAAAATAATATAAAATTACGTGCGTATGATATAAAAGATATATAAAGACATATTGATAAAAAAACGTTAACTTGTATTCTTGCTATCTGAAAATTGGGGAATTTGACGAAGCACACAAGAGTAAAAGCAAAGACGCTCACGCCTATGGCGTGGGCTTTTACTCGTATATGTGTGCATAGGTTATCTCCAATACCGACAGATAGCGTAGACGAAGTTAAAAAGTCCACGTTTTTTATTGTCTGTTTTTATTACTGTCCGCTAAACATTTTGAGTTGAATAAAAATTAGGGCTGATTCCATTTGCAGGAGTCAGCCCATTATCGTTATTTAGCAGTCGCGAAACAAAACATGAGTTTACTCTAAAAAGTCGGCAAGCCGACCTATGATTAATATTATATTTGTT
>CABSIA010000095.1 GCA_902477645.1 uncultured Prevotella sp.
CTGGTAATCGCCGTCAAATTATTCAGGAAAAAGGTTAATGTGGGATGCACTATTATTATGGTTTAATGTTTAGAGTTTAAAGTTGCATTTTACATTAAACTTTAATCCCTAATCTGTTTTGTTTTTATCGTTTTTGCGGCTTATGTATATGTAACCGAGGCCATAGCAGGCTACAAGTGCGCCCACGGCTGATAATACAGAAATTTCCATTATCATTCCCATCAACAACAAGCCTACGCCGATGGAAGTGTTCTTTACGCCTTTTTCCCTGTATTGCGTGTCAATTTCCACATCAGTCTCAGGCAGAGGCTGTCCCTGCTCAATGGCTTTGGCTGAGAGAGTGACGTTGTCGTTGTGGCGCTTTATCAGCATGCGGATGATGAGGGCAAGAATGATGAACGGCGAGATGCAAAGAAGGAAAAGCAAAAGCAAAATGAAGATGGCGAGGAAAATGCCGCCAATGCCGAAACCTATAGTCTTTGCCCACAAGTCTAACGGTGTGCCGCTGAACATATCGTCAATATCCTCATCATAGTCTACCGTGTAGGTCTGTGTGGCAGTAGTTGATGTTTGTGCCGGATCAACAACAGACGTTGTGTCAGAGAAAGCCTCAATGCCGTTGTTGTCTGTGGTGTCGGCAACTTGTGTAGTTTGCTGCGCTACAGGATGATGGCGATGTTTCTGTGCTGTGGCAGGTGTGGTGACATACAGCATCATGGCTGCCATAGCTGCCATAATTGTCAAGAAAGTGTATCGTTTCATATCTTACTGTTATTGTTTTTACAGTTATTTGACGAAGTGAGTGCCTGTTTTGTTGCGAATATACGAAAAAAAAGTTATTTTTGCATCCGAAAAGCATAAAAACAGCATGACATTACCTGAAGATTTCAAGACATATACACGCCAGCTGATGGGCGACAGCCTTTACGACAGCTTCATCGCAGGCATGGGCGAGGATGCACCTGCAAGCATAAGGATTAATCCGTTCAAAGTAGATGCCGGCAACATGACGGTGGCAGGCAACAGCGGCGGTGTGCCATGGTGCCCATACGGTTATTATCTTGAGGGCAGACCGCCTTTCACCTTCGACCCTCTGCTTCATTCGGGCGCATATTACGTCCAGGAGGCATCGTCTATGTTTATAGACCACGTTGTCAGACAGATCATGAGCAGCGAGCCGATAAGCGTTCTCGACCTCTGTGCGGCACCCGGCGGAAAGTCTACTTGTGCTATGTCGGCATTGCCACATGGCAGCGTTATGTTCAGCAACGAGCCAATCAGACTAAGGGCGGCAGTGCTGGCAGAGAACATCATTAAGTTTGGCAAAGACGGCATGATTGTCACCAACAACTATCCCGCCGATTACCGCAAAGCCGGGATGGAGTTTGACGCCGTTATAGCCGATGTACCATGCTCTGGCGAGGGAATGTTCAGGAAAGACGCAGGTGCCGTCAGCGAGTGGAGCACTGACAATGTTGCTAAATGCCGTAATCTGCAGCGCAGCATCGTAGAGGATATATGGCCGTGTCTTAGGCCTGGCGGCATTATGGTTTATTCCACATGCACCTTCAATGCCCACGAGGACGAGGAGAATGTACAGTGGATAGCGAATGAGTTTGGAGCCGACTTCGTGGAAATAGACACTAAACCAGAGTGGAACATTACAGGAGCGCTGACAGGAGACATGCCTGCCTACCGCTTTATTCCCGGTGTCTCTAAAGGCGAGGGGCTATTTATGGCAGTGTTGCGGAAGCATGGCGACAGCCTACGGGGAGGCATGAGGCTCAACGAGCTTACAGCATTGGCATCAAAACGGCTGAAAATCATAGCTAACGGCGTAAAGGCTCCTGCCATAAAAGGCAAACAGACAATACCCGACCACAGCGAGGCTATGAGCATTCTCACTCCAGAGAACAAATATACAAGAGTAGACATTGGCTACGACAAGGCTATAGCCTATCTGCGCCATGAGGCCATAACATTGCCCGAAGACGCACCTCGTGGCATTGTCGAGCTGACATACCACGGCATGGCTCTTGGCTTTGCCAAAAACCTCGGCAACAGGGCAAACAACCTCTATCCTCAAGAATGGAGAATTAAGAGCACACACATACCGTCCGACTTCAATCCGATATTGTTATGGTAAATATAATCGCCATTGTCGACAGTGACAGAGCCATTGGATATCAGAACTGTCTGATATACAATATTCCTGAGGACATGAGACATTTCAAGCAGCTAACCATGGGACACGCAGTGATAATGGGAAGGAAAACATTCGAGTCGCTGCCCAACGGAGCGTTGCCCGGAAGAAGAAACATAATAGTAAGCCGAAACATTGAGACTATTGACGGAGCCGAGGTCTACGAGTCTATAACAGAAGCCCTAAACGCCTGCCGAAACGAGGAAGTCTTTATAATAGGCGGCGCAGAAATCTACCGGCAAACAATAAACATTGCCGACCGTCTGTATCTTACCGTTGTCGACAAAAGGGCACAGGCTGCCGACGCATGGTTCCCACCTTACGACGGATGGGAACTGAAAGAGAAAAAGCAGAATGCGGGATTTGCATTCTGCATGTATGAGGCTCCCCTTTCTCCCGGCGGGGGGTGAAGAACGAAAAAACAACGTTCTCAAAATCCTCAACGGGTGGGCAGGGAGGCTTCCTCTTCCTCCTCCTCATCATCATAGTCAGGTATTGGCAACTGACGGTCTATCACGGCATTGAACGACACGATAGTCTCGCTGCGCGAAAGTCCCAACGGCTGCAGCTTGTCGTGTATGATGTTGAGAAGATGGTGGTTGTTGAGAGCGTATATTTTCAAAAACATATCGTATCCGCCCGTTGTATAATGGCACTCCACAACCTCCGGTATCTGCTTTAGCCTGTCGAGTACTTTATCAAAATCCTCAGGGTCTTTCAGATACAGTCCCACGTATGCGCATGTCTCGTAGCCTATCTTCTCAGGATTGATTATAAACTGCGAGCCTTGCAACACTCCCGAGCTAACAAGTTTCTGTATGCGCTGGTGAATGGCGGCGCCACTCACATTGCAAGCTCTTGCAACCTCAAGGAAAGGAATCCTTGCGTCTTGAGCTATCATTCTGAGAATTTTCTTGTCTAAAGAGTCTAATCTGTGTGACATGTTATTAAATATTTATTCTATTTGTCGGCAAAGTTAAAATAAAAGACTTAAACCACAAAAAAACTCCTCAAATAATTCATAACACCACCACAAAAACATCAAATCTCCCTTGCCGAATAGCAAACATTGTATATGCGCGCCTGACGTATAGCCTGCTTCACTGCCGTCACTATCCCCATCGGCGCCTTCTTGTCGGCTTTTATCGAGACAACTATTTTCTGCTTGTCCTCGGGCGACATTTCCGCTTTCTCTTTCAGCAGACAGCCCGTAACCTCGTCAATGGAGATTATCCTGCCGTTCATCTGAATATTCGTAGGCTCTCCTGTGACTGTGCCGTCGTCGTCCGTCTGCCTGCCTATATATATATATACAGTGGCAGACTTTTTCCCGGCTTGGGACAGCGAGCTGCCTTGCGGCATGTCACATTTCACCCTCATAGTCTCAGTCCGCATGTGGGTAACAATCATGAAGAAAAACAACACCACAAAAATCAGGTCGGGCAACGATGCCGTGTTCAATTCCGGTATCTCGCGCCGGTTGCGTCTTATAAGGCTCATATCTTCTCCTCCCTTGTGCCGGCTGACACATTATATTGCTCGCTTACACGCATAGGGCACAGTTCCCTGACACGGTCACGCTCAGAGTCGTCAAGCCTGGAGAACGGCCGGTTATAGAGCTTCAGCGATATTCCGTTCCTTACATCAGCGTATGCCATCATTATCTCGTTCTGTATCTGGAAATAAGTATCGTACGAAGATTCGGGCGACGCATTGACTGTTATCACGTGCTGTTTCCCCACCCTGCAAACGAAGTCACGTACCTGTCGGCGAAACCGTTTTTTTACTATTGGCTGCCCGTCTACGAACGCGGAGTCGGCAGACGTTATCTCTATTTCCATAAGGCGGTCTTTGCTTATCTCCGTTTCCTGCTGCTCTTTCTTGTTGTCCATTGGCGGCAACACACGTCTCAGTCCCTTGTCTGCATCCATAGATGTGGTGACAAGGAAAAACACCAGCAGCATAAACGATATGTCGGCTGTAGATGTGGTGTTCAGTCTCGGGACGAACCGCCTTTTTCTGCGTTTAATCATTCTGTTTCTTCATTCTTCATTCTTCACTCTTCATTCTTCACTCTTCACTTCCTTCTGCCGTTTGCAACCGTTGCGCCTATAATTATGACTATGCCTGCGGCAACAAGCAGCAATGCCGAGCAGACGAACATGTCGGCAGTCCTCAGCCACAGCGTGTCTGTATATTCTTTTCCATTTATGAATATCATGTCCGACGAACCGAAAGCAAATGTCAGCACCAACACTGCAACTACGGCAGCCACAGTAGAATATGCTATTTTCTTGACAGGTATGTTGTTTACGATTCTGCCTCCACGCCCTGCCTGTTTGAGCGACCTTGCCACAGCCCACACCGTGAGCGCAAGTGCCACAGCGAGTATCAGTGCGGCGAAAACCATCAGAACGTCAGTAAACACAGGGGCTGTGAAGTTTGAGTTTTCCACGTAAGGAGTATCGTAGCCAACGAGCCAAAACAGGGCAAACACCACGGCCGCCGTCCACGTTATGATGTGGAAGACACGGCGGCTGGCTCTGTTGCCCACAGGCAGACGGAAGTCTTTGAAACTGGTGTGTCTCATATTCTTTTGTTATTTTCGTCCGTTCTTATATCGTGTCAAAGAGTCAAGCAGGGTTATCGCGCTCTCCTCCATCTGGCTCGTAAGGTGCTCTATTTTCGAGAGAATATAGTTGTAGAACATCTGCAACACTATAGCCACGATTATACCGAAAATGGTTGTTATCAGCGCAACCTTCATACCCGACGCCACAATGGTAGGGCTGATGTCGGCAGCCTGCTGCATCTGGTCGAAAGCCATTACCATACCGATTACCGTTCCGAGAAAACCAAGCGAGGGTGCCAATGTGATAAAAAGCGTAATCCATGAGCATCCCCTCTCGAGGTTGGCAACCTGCACGCTGCCATAGCTCGACACCGAGCGCTCTATGTTCTCGGTGCTCTCGTTTATGCGCTCAAGACCCTGATAACAGATAGAGGCAACCGGTCCGCGTGTGTTGCGGCACAGCTCCTTTGCGCCCTCTATGTCGCCCTCCATAATCTTAGCGTCCACGTCGGCAATGAACTTCTTTGCGTTTATCTCGGAAAGACTAAGGTAAATAATCCTCTCAATGCAGAAAGCCAAACCAAGCACAAGCGCCAAAGCCACCAGCGACATAAATCCGGCATTGCCCTCTATGAACTTGCGCTTCAGGGCGTGACGCAGGCCGCCGCCCTCCTCCACCTCCTCGCCGCTGTTGCTCAGATAGCTCTCTGCGGCAGCTACAACAGAGTCGGCCTCGGTTAAAGACAAATCGGCAGAGTCTGTTGCCACAATCTCGGTATTTACGCTGTCGTTGCCGTTTGCCGCCATTATGGTGCAGTCCGAATGCCACAATGCCAGCATGCTGACAAATGCTATTACGAAAATCTTTCTCTTCATGTGCTTTTGTTACTTTTTCTACAATATCGTGCAAAAATACGAAAATCAGATATAATACCAAAACATAATTTACCAATACCCGATATTATTAAGTTTTTATAACTCTCAAAATGGCGGTGGGCAGTTGAGGCAAAAGAGTCCCGCCAACATACATACGGACGTACAGGGCTACACATACATACGCACAGCCCTACACATACGGACGTGTAAGCCAAGACGTACGTGCGTCTTTTTAACAATTCCATAATCCTAATCATACAAAGAGATTATACTATGATGCTGCAAGTGACCTATGCACTTTCGCCAACAGGTGGCATATAAAAAATAGAGACATGCCATGAAGCATATCTCTATCTTGCGGAAAGAGGGGGATTCGAACCCCCGAATCGGTTTCGCCGATTACACGCTTTCCAGGCGTGCCTCTTCAGCCACTCGAGCACCTTTCCTTGTTTCGGTTTGCAAAATTATAGTTTTCCAACCGAAAATGGGCAGGGTGGTTATATCATTTAATATTCTTTAACGGGTTCCGAACAGTTTTAGTGCCGTTGCCGTTGTTGTTCTTGCAACCTCTTGCTCACTTACTCCATAGCACTCGGCAAGCTGGCGGCATATCAGCGGAACGTATGAGCTCTCGTTGCGTTTTCCCCTGTTGGGTACGGGTGCCATATACGGACTGTCTGTCTCAAGCACAATTCTTGACAGAGGCACAGCGGCAGGCAAGTCCTCACGCAAATGACTACTCTTGAAGGTAAGCACTCCTCCGATGCCCAACACAAACCCGTCGAACGACAAAAGCTCGGCCGCTTCTTTCTGGTTGCCAGTAAAACAATGAAACACACCGCCACACAACTGGGGCTGATACTTGCGCAATATGGCAACCATCTCGTTTTGTGCCTTGCGGCAGTGTATCATAAGCGGCATCCGATATTCCACAGCCCAACGCACCTGCTCCTCAAAGGCCTCAAGCTGCTCAGCCTGAAACTCTCGCGACCAATAAAAGTCGAGACCAACCTCGCCAATAGCCACGTATTTGTCTGAGATTAGAGGCCTCATCTGTGCCAGCACATCACGGTAGTCGCTCTTCACATCCTCAGGATGCAGACCTATCATAGGCACGGCATATCCTGGAAACCTGCGGCACACATCGTCGATAGTTGCCAGCGACTCCATATTTATGGCAGGCACCATTATCATTCCCACACCGGCATCCTTGGCTCTCTGCACCACCTGCTCAAGGTCATCACGAAACTCCTCGCCATCTATATGGGCATGGGTATCGATAAGCATATTTTCTGCTACACACAACATAATCAGTACTCTCTGTGCATCATTTGCTCGGCGTATGCAGCCAATTCAGCTTTCCGCTCTGCCGGTGCGTTTACCGCATCGAGATATTTTCGGCTCTGGTTGAAGAAATATTCTATTTTCTCCTGTGCGAGCTTGTCAATGCCTATCTTGTTATAAATATCGGTGACGGCTGCAATCTTCTCTTTCGCATCGAAGTCGGTAGCCGTTGTCCACCTCGTAAGCTCTGCGCGCTGCTCACCGTTGGCTTTGTTGAATGCGTTGATGAGCATATAGGTCTTTTTGTTCGACACGATGTCGCCGCCAATCGCCTTGCCAAATACCTTCGTGTCGCCATAAACGTCAAGATAGTCATCTTGCAACTGGAAGGCAAGGCCTATCTGCTCGCCAAACTTATAGAGATTTTCAGCATCCTCGGCAGGCGCGTCGGCAAGCAGGGCACCCATCTTCAGGGCACAGGCCAAAAGCACGCTGGTCTTCAAGCGGATCATTTCTATGTACTCGTCCTCCGTAACATCCTGTCGGGTCTCGAATTCCATGTCGTATTGTTGCCCCTCGCCAATCTCGAGTGCTGTTTCTGTAAAAAGACGGAGCACTGGCGCGAGCTTGTCGTCGCTGCAACATGCCATGCGCCCGAATGCCAGAACAAGCATAGAGTCGCCGGAAAGAATTGCGGTGTTGGCATCCCATTTGCGGTGAACAGTCATCTGTCCGCGTCTCAGATCGGCATTGTCCATCAGGTCATCGTGCAGCAGAGTGTAGTTGTGGTACGTCTCTAAAGCGCACGCCTGCATCAGAATGCTTTCTGGATCGTCTTTGAAAATGTTGTAGCCGAGCAGCATCAGCACAGGGCGGATGCGCTTGCCGCCTATTGAAAGCACATACTTTATAGGCTCGTATAGCGACTGTGGCTTACGGTCGTAAGGCAGGTTCTCAAGATATGAGTTTACTGCTGCCAATATTTCTTTTGAAGTCATCATATTTATTTAATTCATAATTCTCAATTCATAATTCATAATCGCAAATTCATAATCCTCATGGCGCATGCCAATTATGAATTATGAATTATACATTATGAATTGTTCATCAGATTTTAAACACAACTGGAATGGCAAACATAGTCCGGCAAGGCTTTGCATCCATTATGCCGGGCTTCCACCGTGGCATTCTGCGTATCACTCTCAGTGCCTCGTCGTCGAGTATGGGATCTACAGATTTCTGTATTTTGGGCGACGATATGCTTCCGTCTTTGTTCACTATGAACGACACCACGACTTTTCCCTGGATTTTGTTTTTCTGCGCCAATTCGGGATATTTCAGGTTGGCGGTGAGCCATTTCATAAACTCAACGACACCGCCTGGAAACTCGGGAAGTTTCTCAACAGTTGTCAGAACAGCAGAATCGGATGCGGCGACAGGTATTTGCGGCACGGCTTGGGTTACGGTTGCGTCCTCAGCCTGTCCCTCCCCCTCGCCTGTCAGCAAATCGCTTGTGGCAGAAGATATATTCCCGGCGTTATCGGTCTCACTCTCAACGGCCTTGATTTTTTCCGTTACCGACTTCGACTGCGGAGCTTCGGCGGCAACCATATCCGACTGGTCGATGGCTGGTGCCAATTCAAGCTCTTGTGTCATCTCGTCCGTAATGTCGCCAAAGTCTGTATCATCAGATTCTGACGTGGAATACTCTAAAGCGGCGAGCAACAGCGACAATGCCACGAGCACTCCAAGCATGAAGCTCATGGGACGGTATTTTTCTATGTCGGCCTTGTTACTTTTCTTCGTTTCCACACTAAATCTGACGGTTTTACGTTATTATTCTTGTAATTCAAACGCAAAATTACGTCATATATTTGAAAAAAGACGTATCTTTGCCGATAATTTGCAAAAAATAAATGAAGAGAGCCGTTTCTGCACTTATATTAACGTTTTGCGCCGCCGTTGTCTCCGCACAGGTCAGCCAAAACGTGTACAACTTCCTCCGTTTGCCCGTGAGCGCACATGCCGCAGCTCTCGGTGGCGACAACATAACTATCATCGAGAACGACGCATCGCTGATGTTTCACAATCCGGCATTGCTCTCGTCGGTTTCCGACAAGACCGTCGGGATAAACTACATGAGCTACATGTCGGGCGCAAACACGGCAAGCGCATCGTTCAACCGCACTGTAGGCGAGCGTGGCTCGTGGGCTGCGTCGGGGCAGTACATGAACTACGGCACTATGAAAGAGGTTGACGAGAACAATGTGCAGACTGGCGAGTTCTCGGCAAAAGACATCGCTCTGACAGGCTATTTCTCGTACATGCTCACCGACAAGATTGCCGGCGGTGTGGCAACACGGTTTATTGCATCGTATATTGGCGACTACAACTCCGTTGCAATGGGCGTGGACCTCGGACTTAACTATTACGACGGCGAGCGTGGATGGTCTGTATCGCTGCTGGCAAAAAATCTCGGCGGCCAGTTGTCTGCCTACGATGAGAATTATGAGAAAATGCCTTTCGACCTGCAGCTTGGCGTTTCGAAACGCCTTATGGGTACGCCGCTGAGGTTTTCGGCAACTCTCGTAGACCTGAACCATACGGGATATAAATTTATAAACCACTGGGTGATGGGGGCCGAACTGTTGCTGTCAGAGACCATCTGGCTTGGTGCCGGATATAACTTCAGACGCGCCAACGAGATGAAGATTACCGATGCTGAGAGCGAAAGCAGCCACGGAGCAGGCCTGTCGTTTGGCGGCGGCATAAATCTTGAGCGCCTGCAGCTCAATGTGGCATACGGCAAATACCATGTGTCAAGTTCGTCTATAATAATAAACTTAGCATATAAACTATGAAAAAAATCACCATAGCCATCGACGGCTATTCTTCGTGTGGCAAAAGTACAATGGCAAAGCAGCTTGCCCGCAAATTAGGCTACATTTACGTTGATACCGGCGCTATGTACCGCTCGGTTACACTATATGCGCTGCGCAATGGAATTTTCAATGCCGACGGCACAATAGACACCAAACGTCTTGAGACAGAGATGCCGAAAATTGATATCTCATTCCGTGTAAATTCCGAGACGGGGTGCCCCGACACATACCTGAACGGCGAGCTGGTGGAAAAAGAAATCCGCTCGCTTGATGTAAGCAACCATGTAAGCCCTATCTCCGCATTGCCGTTTGTGCGTGAGGCTCTTGTTGCGCTGCAACGCCAGATGGGAGCAGAAAAGGGGGTTGTGATGGACGGGCGCGACATAGGCACAACCGTTTTTCCCTATGCCGAGCTGAAAGTTTTTGTTACGGCAAGCACAAAGGTAAGGGCACAGCGCCGCTACGACGAGCTTCAGGCCAAGGGCATGCCGGCTGACTTCGACGACATTCTTGCAAACGTTGAGCAGCGCGACTATATCGACACCCACCGTGAGATAAGTCCGCTGCGCAAGGCCGATGACGCCATAGAGC
Organism: uncultured Prevotella sp.; assembly: GCA_902477645.1. GTDB lineage: Bacteria > Bacteroidota > Bacteroidia > Bacteroidales > Bacteroidaceae > Prevotella. Next base: position 10,409 of record CABSIA010000095.1, read on the forward strand.
TTGACAACAGCAACATGACCATTGAGGAGCAGGACAAATGGCTAATGGAACAAGTTGAACATAATTTGTAATTCATAATTCATAATACACAATGCATAATACATAATTATTATGGCGTATGCCAATTATGTATTATGCATTGTGTATTATGAATTATTTCTACATCATCGGCATCATCGGACCGCCAAATCCACCGGGAGGGGGCATACGGCGGCCATTCCTGTCACCTCTCGGGCCGCCCTCTCTCATCTGCTGATGTCCGGCTTTGCCACCGAACAAATTGAGGCGATACTGCACACGGAGCATGGCGTATGAATTGATGGAGTTGTACTCGGTATCGCTGCGCTGAGTGGCACTGATGCTGCGTAAGAAAGTGCTTTGCTGTCCGAGCAGGTCGAAGAATTGGAGCATTACCACCAGCGGCTTGCCTTTCATAAAGCCCTGCGATATCTGCGCATTCCACACCAGCTCGTTGGTGTTCATAGACTGGTCGTTGTATCCGCGGCGGCTGCGCTCGTGTATGTCGGTGGAGATTGTTGTTCCCCAAGGCAGGGTTACATTGAAATTCGCACCATAAGAGAACTGCCATGTATCGAGATTGTTGCGCTCCTGCAGCTTGTTGCGCGAGTGGTTGTAGTTCAGCGAGCCGTCAAGCTCAATTTCCAGCCAGTCGTTGCGGAAGCTGCCCGCCAGACGCTCGTTTAAGCCTGTGGTCTTGGTTATGTTTTTCTGCGAGTCTGAGTTGCGGTTCAGCGATATGTAGCCCACATTGTTTGAATATGAGAGATTTGTCCAGGTGTTTACGTTCCATCTGCCGGCAGAGTCGAGCGGAGTGTTGAACATAAAGCCTCCATTCATATTCCAGTTGCCGTTTATGTTCTCAGGTCTTGATATGGTACCGCCCGTTGTCTCGTTGTAGGTCACTTTTCTCGATACAGAGTTGCGTGTGTTACTATATCTCACGTGTGCCATTAAAGTCTGCTGTGTCTTTTCGAAATACCCCCGGAATGTTGCGTCAAGATTGTTTGTGAACGACGGCTTCAGTCCCGGGTTACCCTTCGTGATGCTAAGCGGATTGCTGTCGTCGGTGATGTCAATAAGGTCGCTCATGCTTGGCTGCGATGTCGTGCCACGATAGTTTATTCTGAGGTTTGTAACCTTGTTGAAACGGTATCGGAAATCTACGGTTGGAGAGACGTTGAGCACATGGCGAACAGTATCGACAAATTTGCCCTGGTAGTCTTGTGTGAAGTTCGACGACTGCGGCTGCAGAAGTCCGCCGGCATTGAAGTCGAATTTGTCGCGTATCATTCTGAACATCAGCTCAATGTCGTGCGTATA
>CABSIA010000096.1 GCA_902477645.1 uncultured Prevotella sp.
CTGTGGTGTATCTCAACCGCTCTGCACACATCATTTTCGCATTGCAGGACGACTCTGTGCAGAATGGTATTATACAGCCTGTGAACGAGGTCTTGGAGAACAGTAACCGTATGATAGCCGATGTGATGAAAGAGAATCCTAAAATTTCTATTTTCACCAACGCTATTATTCAGACAGGACTGAAAGACTCACTCTATAAGTACCGCGATGCAGAATGGAATCCTGATGAGTATCCACGTTACAAGTACACCTCACACGTTAACCGTGAGACTGCTACCGTACCAGACACCAAGGAGTATGGATTTACTGCTTTTGTGCCCACAGACTCTGTTTTGAAAGTGAAATATGGCATTACAAGCGTGGAGCAGCTCTACCACAAGGCTTGCCAGATCTACGACAAAATGTATCCTGAGGATGCAAGCGGCGAGAGCCACGATTTCCAGAACATAACCAACCCGAAAAATCCTCTGTGGCGACTTGTGGCTTATCACATCATCGACCGTAAGATTCAGGGCTGGAACTATCTCACTCCACGAAACGACATCGGCATTATCACAACCAAGATGAACCCCGTTGACTGGTATGAGACCATGCTGCCCCATACCATGCTGAAGTTTGAGAAACTTACCGTGTTGAAATATGCCGGCTCTGATCAGATAGGCGAACGCTATGTCAACCGCCGTTATGATGACGAGTATAAGGTGCGCGGAGCATTGATAGAGCGTACTGTTGAGACTGAGTACGACAACGAGGCTATAAACGGCCGTTACTTTTACATTGATGACCTATTAGCATTCGACGAGACAACACGTGACGTGGTAGACAACGTGAGAATACGTATGGACTTCGCAACAATATTCCCTGAGTTGGAGACAAACATCATCCGTCAGAACGGTGATGTGAAACAGCAGGATCCTGAGTATGACGAGACTGCGAAATACGGACGTAACTACTATTTCCCCAATGGGTATCTGAAGAATGTTAAGTCATCAGGTTATTTTGTTTACCGCCGTCCTCACGACTGGTACGACTGCTATGAGGGTGACGAGTTCAACCTCTTTGGCAATTTCGACTTCACATTCAAAATTCCGCCTGTGCCATACGAGGGCGACTGGCAGATACGTCTCGGATATGCAGCCGAGGGTACACGAGGTATCGCACAGATTTATCTCGACGGTCAGCCACAGGGTATTCCACTCGATATGACAAAGACTCTTAACGACGCATCATTGTTGGGTGCCGACTGGAAAGCTGATTACAGCACAATGACCATTACAGAATTGGCTGCCGACCAGAAGGCTCTGAAGAACAAGGGATATTACCGTGGAGCGGCCGGAGGCTACCGCTACAACCAAGGCTCTACCACAACAACAGAGTTCGCGACATGGTATATCACTCTGCGCCGCGTACTCTGCACCGCACACCTCGACCCTAACCAAGACCACTATATCCGCATTCGCTGCGTCTCCACAAAGCAGGGTAACGACAACGAGTTCATGCTCGACTATCTTGAGCTTGTGCCAAAGAGCGTTTACGGTGTGACCGACGAGGGACAAATAGAAGATATGCTTTAATACATAAAAGGACTGAAACAATGAGAAAAAACAAAATAAACAGACTCACGGCAGCAATGGCGATAACAGCCATTGCCGCTATGACTGCGTGCAGCGATAAATGGGACGACCATTACACCGACGGCGGCAACACCACAGCCGACGGCACCGTGTGGGAGGCGATTGAGGCGCAGGCAGACCTCAGCAACTTCGCCCGTGTGACAAAGGCATGCGGATATGACAAAATTCTTGGCGGAAGCCAAAACATGTCGGTGTTCGCACCAACAGACAATGCTCTAAGTCAGCAGGAGGCTGACAAACTGATAAGCCAGTATCAGGCGGAGAAGAACAGCGGCGTAAAGGATGACGACAACAAGGTGCTGAAGCAGTTCCTTAAAAACCATATCTCGCTTTACCGCCATCCTGTGTCGAGCCTGTCAAACGACTCCATAACAATGATGAACGGCAAATACGCCGTGCTGACCTCAACATCTGTTGGCGAAATGCCATTGAAGGAGTCGAATATTTTGAAAAGCAACGGTATGTTGTTCACCATCGACGGAAAAATTCCATACTATCCAAACGTGTTTGAATACGCCGAGCAGGACAACGACATCGACAGCGTTTATAACTTCCTGAAAAATTACAACCAATATGTATTCGATCCTTCACAGAGTGTGCCGGGAAATATTATCGACGGACAGATAGAATATCTTGACTCCGTGACAATTTTCCACAACGAAATACTCAGCAGTATTGGTTACATTAACAGAGAGGACTCTGCTTATTGGATGCTTGCACCAACCAACAGCGAGTGGAACCGTCTGACACAGGAATATGAGAATTACTTTGTTTACGACCGCTCGGTAAGCAAGCGCGACTCTTTGCAGTACACCCGCAGCAGAATGATGCTGCTGGGTAGCGGAATTTTCAATGTAAATGAAAATCCAAACATTGAGAATATCGACACCGTCTATTCAACATTGGCAGGTGGCAGGGCTATGGCAAAATATATGGATTACACGGATTATCATTATTACACGTATCCATATCCGTCTGCACCAGGAGGAATATTCGATGGGGCCGAGACTGTGGAGCTGAGCAATGGACGTGTGCTTAAAACCTCAAATTTCCGTATTGACAAATACAAGACATTTGCACAAAGCAAATTTGTGTCAGCAGCGTACACGACATATCAGGACACAATCCTGAACGCCGAGGATCCTCTAACCATACGGATGGTGTTGCCTGGCAACCAGTTCTACAACAAGATATCAAACAATGCGTTTGCGGAAATTATACCTGAGAACTCTGGAGTAAATCCACAGGTGACATTCAAGATGTCGGGATTATTGTCGAACATGGGCTACGATATCTACGCTGTGTTTGTGCCGGCTATCGCCTACGATGCACAGGCAACCGACGAGCAGCGTCTTCCTTGCCGCTTCTTGTCGTATATCACCTACAACGACATCAACGGCAAGCCCGTGACCTCACGCATACCGGGAACATTTGAGACAACTTCCGATGTCATAGACAGCGTTCAGATTCTTAGCGACTATAAGTTCCCGACATGCTATATGGAGACCAACAATTATGTGAAACTGAGAATACAGTCGGCAGTGGGCAACAGTCAGACTTCGAAATACTCACGCACCATGCGCATAGCGGGCTTCTACATAAAACCCCATCGTGAGGAGGGTGAAGCCGCAAAGAGAACAAAAGAACAATAATCTTCTAACGAGCTATCAGTAATATGAATAAATATATAATATTGGGACTGTGCACCATGATATTTGGAGGCAATACTGCCGTTGCACAGAACGATGAGGCTACAGCGAAAACGCAGACTGCAACCCAGAAAACCGTGACGAAGAAATATCCTACACGAACGGTGAAAGGCAGGGTCGTGGCATCGGGCACCAACACGCCGATAGCGGGTGCAATGGTTGGCGCAGATGAGGTTGTCGGCTACAGCACCCTCACAGATGCCAACGGGCAATATGAGCTGGAAGTGCCTGTGTTCACCTCGTCGCTCATCATTTCCGCCCCTGATTTCAACGATGTCAAGATGGGACTTGCGCACGGCATTCAGCAGAAAGAAGCCATTCTGCATACAGACGCTTTCACAAAAGACTATGGGCAGACAACAAATATGACATCTGACGAGAGTACCAGCGACTTCCGTTTCAGTAATGCTTTGTCGGTTGATGACGAGATTCAGAAGCGTCTCGGAGCCAATGTGCATACCGTGCAGCGTAATGGGACCTCTGGTGTCGGCAGCGTGATGTTTATGAACGGACTCAACTCGCTGAACGCAAATGCGCAGCCGTTGGTTATTGTCGATGGTGTGATATTCGACCAGCAATATGGCCGCACCATGCTTCACGACGGTTTCTACAACAACATCCTCTCAAATATCTCAGTTAGCGACATAGAGAAAGTAACCGTTTTGCGCAATGGAACAGCACTCTATGGTGCCAAGGGTGCCAATGGTGTTGTTGTGATAGAGACAAAACGCTGCCACAGTATGGCTACACGTATCACGGCAAGTCTGTCGGGAGGCGTAACGCTTGAGCCGCGTTTCATCGACATGATGAATGCAAGCCAATATAAAGGCTATGCTTCAGACCTCTTGTCGACTACCAACACAACGCTGACAAGCTTTAAGTTCTTGAACGACGATCCTACGTATTATTATTATCCTCAGTATCATAACAATACAGACTGGAAAAACCAGGTTTATCGCACAGCTTTCACACAGAACTACAGCATAAACGTAGAGGGTGGTGACAATGTGGCGACCTACAATCTGTCGTTAGGTTATGTGAACAATCAGAGTTCGCTTGAGAACAACGATATGAACCGCCTGAACGTGAGATTTAACACAGATATAAATCTTCTGAAATGGTTTAGTGTAAGGTTTGATGCATCGTTTGCCAATCAGGTGCGCAATCTGCGCAACGACGGTGCTCCTTTGGATTACAATGAGGGCACACCTACATCGCCTGCATTCCTTGCCTACGCCAAGAGCCCGATGCTAAGCCCGTACGCCTACGCCAACGGAAAACTGTCGGACAGCTACCTTGATATTAGTGATGAGAGCTATCTTGATGAGGCTCTCGCAAAATACAGCAACTACAACTACAAGCTTGCCAACCCGTTGGCAATCAATGAGTATGGCGAGGCTGAGAATAAGAACCATTTCGAGAACTCAATGGTAAACATTGCCATAACTCCGAAATTCCAGTTTAGCAAAAATCTCACATTGATTGAGCATTTCAGCTACAACCTCGTGAACACCAACGAGAAATACTACATCCCGATGAGCGGTGTGCCCGACTACTACGTAAGCAGTGTGGGGGCATTCCGTGAGAACGAGGCACGCTCGCTCTTTACAAAGCAAAACTCAGTGATGAGCAACACGCAGATTGACTGGCACAACCGTTACGACGCACACTACATTCACCTGACAGGCGGAGCGCGCATCAACTGGGAGAACTACTCGCTAAACTCACAGCTGGGCTATAACACTGGTAACGACAAGACTCCGTTTATCACAACGAGCCTGCTGAATGTAAAGACTCTTGGACAGAAAGACAGCTGGACCGACATAGCATGGTACGCACAGGCAAACTACAACTACATGGGGCGCTACTACCTGCAGGCAAACCTCACAGCCAACGCCTCTTCCCGTTTTGGCCGTGACGCAGACGGCTCACTTGATATGTGCGGTGCTGCATGGGGACTGTTCCCAGGTGTGCAGGCATCGTGGGTGATAAGCAATGAGCCTTGGATGGCACCGCTGACGGAAGTGAATTATCTGAAACTCACCGCAGGCTACGACATCAGCGGTAACGACGACATCGACTACAATGCCTCAAGAAGCTACTTCCGGGGAATTAAGTTCTTGCAATCTATCTCGGGTATTGTTCTCGACAATATCGGCAACAACCACCTGAAATGGGAGACTACAAAGAAATGGAACATAGGGCTTGAGACTGCTCTGTTGAACAACCGTCTACACTTGAACTTTAACTATTTCAACAGTAAGACTACTGACTTGCTGACTTTCCAAAGTCTCGGCTTCCTCTCTGGTATTGAGAAGAATTGGAGCAACGGCGGAGCTTTGAAAAATCAAGGTTTCGATATCACCGCGGTGGGTAAGATTATAAGCACAAAAGACTTGCAATGGGAACTTGGCGCAAGCGTGGGGCACTACAAGAATGAGATTACAGCTCTGCCAGACGGTAAGTCTACAATAGATACCGACATCTACGGCGCAACCATCCGCACACAGATTGGACAGGCGGCAAACCTGTTCTACGGTTACCGCACCAACGGTGTTTTCGCAACATCAGAGGAGGCTGACGCAGCTGGGCTATATGTTATGGACAGCAACGGTGTTACCCGCCATTATTTCAAGGCTGGCGACATGAGGTTTATCGATATTGACGGAGACAACGAAATCACAGACAACGACCGTGAGATTATTGGCGACCCAAATCCTGATATCTATGGAAACATCTTCACATCTGTGACATGGAGGCGCTGGCGTCTTGATGTAAACTTTAACTATTCGCTCGGCAATGATGTCTACAACTACATGCGTCAGCAACTTGAGTCGGGAAGCCGTTTCATGAACCAGACACTGGCGATGACACGCCGCTGGCAGACAGAAGGACAGCAGACTGACATTCCGCGTGCCACATTCCAAGACCCTCTGGGCAACAGCCGCTTCAGCGACCGGTGGATAGAGGACGGCAGCTATCTGAGACTCAAGTCTTTGACTTTAAGCTATACCCTGCCAATGAGCTCAAGTTTCCTGCAGGGAATGCAGTTCTGGATACAGGGCAACAACCTGCTGACATTCTCAAAGTATCTTGGAAGCGACCCGGAGTTCTCACCAACATCTGCTGTTATCGGCCAGGGCATCGACCTCGGCCAGCTTGCCCAGAGCCGCAGTATAGTAGCGGGAATAAAAATAAATTTGTAAAAAGACAAAATTATGAAGAAACTAATATATGCATCTCTTCTTGTGGGGAGTATGACACTCACAACAACATCATGTGGCAACATGCTCGACCAGGAGTCTGAACATGTGATATATACAGACCAGGATCATCTCAATAATGCCTCTGACACTCTGTATTCGGTTATTGGCATAATGAACAAGCTGCAGGCAATAGCCGATCGCACCGTGCTGTTGGGTGAGCTGCGTGGCGACCTTGTCGACATCAACAACTACACATCGGCATACCTCCGTGAGATTGCGACATTCAATGTCAGTGACGACAATATCTATAATTCGCCACGCGACTACTACGCCGTGATAAACAACTGCAACTATTTCATAGCTCATGCCGACACAGCACTGAAGAACAACCGCAACGAGTATATATTCCGCCGTGAATATGCGGCAGTGAAGGCGTTCCGTGCCTGGACTTACTTGCAGTTGGTGCTTAACTATGGCAAAGTGCCACTTGTCACCACTCCTATATTGACCAAGGATGATGCCGACCGCGAATACGAGAAAGCAGACATAACAAGCGTCTGCAAGTATTTTGCAGATGACATTGCTCCCTACGCCAACGAGCAATATCCGGAATACGGAACCATACGCGGCAACGAGTCAAAGCTTTTCTATTTCCCTGTTTACTTGCTGATGGGCGAGCTAAACCTGTGGGCAGGCAACTATCGTGAGGCTGCTCTCTGCTACTACAAGTTCCTGAACACACGAAACGGACAGAACAGCGCATGTCCGCTCAAGCCATACGTGGCTGAATGGGAAGATGACAAATTTCAGATACAGAGTGACGGATTTTCTCTCAACTGCTTCAACCGTGAGACATTCGACAGCGAGATGATAACCATGATACCAGGCGACTCAATCCCGTCGGAAGGCAACTATAGCGAGTTGCGAGACATATTCAGCAGTACTGCAAGAAACCAGAACCACAACCTCGTGGTGCCGTCGCAACAGCTGAGAGACCTCTCTGCCGGCCAGAAATACTGCCATCTGAACAGTGCTCAGGAAGTGCAGTACGCTCCTTCTGACCTTACAGGACTGGACCGTGGTGATCTGCGTCTATTTGCTGTTTACAACAATCGCTACACTTTTGATACGAGTGGTAATATATCACTTAACAACGACAGTTGGAACAATAGCAAATTCTCTACACGCAACGTTCACATCTACCGTCGTTCTGTTGTTTATCTGCGTTTGGCCGAGGCTCTCAACCGTGCGGGTTTCCCGCGTTTTGCATTCGCCATTCTGAAAACGGGTGTCAACAACAGCGTGATAGAGAGTGACATCATGCCGTATTATCCGGAAGACGAGGCTTATCTCAGTCAGTTCGACTTCCCGAACACGCAATACGTGTTGCGCACAAAAGCCAACCTTACATCGCAGAACACGATTGGAATACATTCCCGTGGCTCAGGATGGGCTGACCTTGACGACACATACGCTTTCCCCGACAACGGGGACATCACCGACAGCCGCGAGCGTCTGGATTATCAGATTGAAGGAGTTGAAAACCTTATCATTGATGAATGTGCGCTTGAGACCTGTTTTGAGGGATTCCGTTTCCACGACCTTATGCGTGTGGCACTGCGCCGCAATGCCCCGTCGTATCTTGCGGACAAGGTTTATAGCCGCCGTGGACAGCAGAATGTTGGTGAGATGAAAGCACTGATAAATTGTGACTTGAACAACACCGCAAACTGGTATCTGAAATGGAACGGCAAAATAGGTATGGAATAATTTTTATAAATCATATAGCTTATATAATTTTGGACTAAAATGAAGAACCTGATTTATACAACTCTGTTTGTTGCGGCATTGCTTCAGTCAACAGCGGCATTGGCACAAAAAACTGTCTACATACCCGAAGAGTGGCGCAACCGCACCGACACCCTTATATATGCGGAAAGCGACCCTGACAACAAATACACTTGGTCTAAGTCACGCAGCCGTGAGACCGAGAACTTCATATTGCTGTGGGACAAGGGGTATGGAAACACTTTGCCCTCGAACGCCCCGTCACAATATCGTGTCGATATAGATGACCTGCTGAAAAAGGCGGAGCAGTTTTACGATCTTGAGATAAACCAGTTGGGATTTGTAGACCCAGAGACATCAAACCTGAAGAAATACAAGGCGATGATTCTCATGAACCACACAACAGAATGGGCTTGTTACGGCGGCGGATATGACTTTATGGTACCGGCATTGTGGCTGAGCCCCAATACATGCTGGCCTGTAGGTCAGGCTGTGGCTCACGAGGTGGGACACTCCTTCCACTACATGTGCTACGCCGAGGCATCCAACCACGGAAAAACACCAAATGTGGAGACTGGTTTCCACAGTCCGATAGGAAAGGGTAGTGTGACATGGGAGCAGACTGCGCAGTGGCAGGCCATGCAGACATTTCCGGAATTGATGTATGACCAGAGCATATTTGTATTCAACAAAAGCCACAATTATGCCTTCACCCACGAGTGGCACCGCTATCAGAGTTACTGGTTTCTGTACTACATCTGCCAGAAATACAACGACATAAAAACTGTGGCAAATGTGTGGAACCATCCTGAGACTACACCTGTGGATTTCAATGAGGCATATATGCACCTGAAGGATATTGATACGGAAGAGCTGTTCCGTCAGTACTTTGATTACGCATGCCGACTGGTGACATGGGACCTTGATGTCTGCGCTCCATACCGCAATAATTATATTGGCAATTTCGATTACCGTTGCTCAAAGCTTGAGGATGGCAGTTATCAGGTGGCATTGGCAAGCTGTCCGCAAAGCACAGGCTTCAATGTTATTCCGTTGGAGAATGCCGCTGCGGGCACAACGGTTACGACAGAGTTTACGGCTCTTGCCAACCGTGCGGCACTTGCAGAGGCTGACCCTGGCGAATACCTTAATGGCGATACACAATGGCAGAAGAAAGATTACCGTTACTATAATCCCAACGTACAATATGCCTCACGAGGTTTCCGTCTCGGATATGTTGTGCTGCTGAAAAACGGTGAGCGCAGATACTATTCGGAAGACAAGGTTTACTGCACAGGTGCAAGAAAAACTACTGAGAATGTAAGTTTTGAGGTTCCTGAGAATGTTGACAGAATGTGGCTGGTGGTTTCTCCGGCACCGTCGAAATATTTCCAGCACAAATGGGATGACTCCATCGATGGCGATGACCAATGGCCTTATCAGGTAAGGTTTGATGGCACCGACATCGCATCTTCTGCAACAGTCTACAGCACACCGACCATAGACGGCCGTGACATTGCCGACATCACATTCACATACGATTTGGCATTCCCGGCAAGCTCTTCAGCCCATTCTGGCGTAACCTTTGCCGTAAAAGCTGACGCTGCCGCACAGTTGGGAACTGCATTCCAGCTCACACAGGCCGAAATAGCATCGAAGATGCAGTCGTATCTATCAACCGGTCCTTACAACGGGCGCATAATGTTCTATGCTGTTAATCCAGACGGAACACTCGCCGAGAGCGGAAGCACCGCCAACGGTTACGGCCACTGGTTCAATGCTACGGGCAATGTGTGCAGCTACGCCAACGGATATGTGTTCTCTGAGTTCGATGCCAATACGCTGGGCTTCACCGTCGGACAATATCCGGGACGTTGTGCCAACGGCAAGACATTCACCATAGCCCAGGCTCTGAAATACCGCAAGACGGCAAGCAAGATGGCAACCGCAAAGTTTGTGTTCAACATCACCATTGACAACGACAACACAAAAGCCGCCCTCAGTAGCGTTGAATACGACGACCCGACAGGCATTTCTGACATTATCGTGGAATACAACGTTGACGGAAAGATATATAATCTTAAAGGACAGGTAGTGTCGGATGGTGACACAAACAGCCTACAGCCGGGAATCTACATCAGAAATCACAAGAAATTTGTGAAACAATAAAAGGAAAATTATGAAATCTGTATATAAATATTCATTAATATGCCTTATGTGCCTCTCTCAGCCAATGACTTCACTGGCAGAGAACCATCCGCGTGCAATCAGCAAGGTGGAGGACATATCGGTGAGATGCACAGCCGGCACTGTGCCAAGGTTGCCATATCGTGTATGGGTGACATACACTGATGGTTACTCAGAATTCCGTCAGGTGAGATGGAGCAATGCTGCGGCTGCCGATGAGCGGAATGCCGCAGATACTGCCAAGCATCCTGTAAACAGCGGCTACGAAGTGGCAGGAAATATCATAGGCGACGAGACAACGGCAAATGGCTATCCCGTGAGTGCGCATGTCGACATTGTTGCAGATGCCTATATCATTCCACGAAAAACAATGGCACACACCGTGCCGCTTGACATGGTGACGATAAATGGCGACAACCGTCTGACACACAATTGTGAGGAGGCCATACGTGAGATTTGCAGTTGGGATGTTACACAGCAACTGTACAACTACCGCGACACCTACGGCCTGTCCACCGAAGGCTACACAAGGAGCGATGGCTGGGATGCTCCCGACTGTAAACTGAAAGGACATGGCTCTGGACACTATATGTCGGCAATAGCCCAGGCATACGCTGTGACTACCAATCCTGAGCAGAAGGAAATTCTCCGCAAAAATATAACACGTATGGTGAATGAGCTTCGCCAATGTCAGGAGTTGACTTTTGTGTACGATGCAAAGTTGAAGCGCAACTGGGAGGCGCGCGACTTTGCGCCGGAGGCTGAGCTGCGGGATATGAAGGGCACATGGGATGCCTTCGACAAATACAAGATGCATCCAGAGAAATACGGCTACGGCTACATTAACGCCATTCCGGCACAGCATTGCGCCCTGATAGAGATGTACCGGGCATATAATAACTCAGACTGGGTTTGGGCACCTTATTACAGCGTGCATAAACAGCTGGCGGGTCTTATAGACATAGCTACTTATTTCGATGATAAGGAGATTACCGACAAGGCTCTGCTTATAGCTAAAGACATGGGACTATGGGTGTGGAACCGCATGCATTACCGCACATTCGTGAAACAGGACGGTACACAGACTGAGCGCCGGCAGCGTCCTGGCAACCGCTATGAGATGTGGGACAT
>CABSIA010000097.1 GCA_902477645.1 uncultured Prevotella sp.
TTATTTCATTATTCTCCCCAGGGTGCCGCTTCGCTCTGCCCTGGGCTAAGTGCCTCATGCCCCTTCGGGGCGCACTGCTTGAGATTTCTACACAAAATACAGCAAATCGATATTCATATATTAATTTATCCCCAGTATTTTTCTACTGAGCCAAAATAATACGTATAGCAAATTTGATTATATTATTTTCTAAAATTTCCCATCTCTGAAAACGCTTTTATACAAAGGATTTTCAGAGATGGGAAACTTTAGTTATATTTAATATTGATTTTACGCTTTTGTTCTTTCTGGGCATGCTGCCGTATAAGCTAACACGCCCTACCGTGTTTTTAACATTATCTAGACTCTGCGGATTATGCTTTCCTGAATATCAGGCAAGTCCAGTCGTTGTCTGTTCTTGTGCTTTCAAGGGAAAGCCCCATGGTAGCTGCTTTGTCAGTCAGCATGGTGGCATCGGCAGAATAAAATCCGCTTAAAATCAGCTTGCCGCCAGAGGCCAAAACAGATGCGAGCCGTGGCATGTCTGCAAGGAGTATGTTGCGGTTTATGTTTGCCATAATTATGTCGAATTTGCCTTCGAGCTCTCCGATTACAGAGGCATCGCCAAGTCTCACATTCATATTCTCCACATTGTTCAGCTCGGCGTTGTGCATGGCATTTTCCGTGCTCCATTCGTCTATGTCGTAAGCCTCCACCTCGCTTGCTCCGAGTTTCAGTGCCGCTATGCCGAGAATGCCGGTGCCAGTGCCGCAATCAAGTACACGTTTGCCTTTAGGATTTATGTTTGACAAGGCTGAGACTATCATGCGTGTTGTCTCGTGTGTGCCCGTACCGAAAGCCTGCCGTGTCTCTATGCCGATATTGATATCGGAGTCAGAGCCTTCCGCATTGTCGTTGCGCGCGTCGTAGATGGTTATTTTCCCGTCTATATTGATGCGCTCAAAGCCAGCCTCTTCCCATTCCTGGTTCCAGTCTTTATACTCAGCCTCGCCGACATTGACGCTTATGTTGACATCGGGCAGCATGAAGTCGTTTATAGCGCCGTTCATCATGTCACTGTCGAAACACTCTTCCTGTACATATCCCTTAATACCCTCGTCGGTATCCTCGAACGTCTCGAACCCAGCTTCTGCCAAAGCGTCTGTCAGCAGGTCGCGGGCTATCTGTATCATGCCGTCCTGACACTCTATTTTGAAATCGGCAACAAGATATTTCATATTATAAAAGTTAAATTCAAGTGCAAAATTATAAAAAATAGGGAAAAACCTATTATGGTTTAGGGTTTTTCCGTATATTTGCAATAAAATAAGTGCTAAATTTGCACCATAGAGATAATAAACAGATGATGAACACTATTAAAAGATACAGCAATATGAAAAAGTTTATGCTTTTGTTTGCCCTGTGTGGAGTGTCGTCGCTTACAATGACGGCTCAAGACGATGACCTTTACTTTACTCCTAAGAAGCAGGTGAAGGCTACCGTTGCCGACGATAATACTCCCGCATATTATGCGGGCAGCAACAGGGCTGTTGACGAGTACAACAGACGTGGAAAATACCGAAGCAAATACCAGGTGATAGACTCCGACTCGCTTGACGGTGATGTGATATCTTTTACTCCGGGTACTGGAGTTTATCCTGACTCTACTTATGATGATGCCTCGTTTGCCGACAAAGCCGCAAAGAGATATCAGGGCGGATACGATGACGATGACGACTATCGGTACACCCGCAGCATGAGCCGTTGGGACGGATACTATAGTCCTTGGTATGCCGGGTGGCACTCACCGTTCTGGTACAGCCGTTATGGATGGTACGACCCATGGTATTGGGACTATGCCGGATGGTACTACGACCCATGGTACTGGGGATATGCCGGATGGTACGACCCGTGGTACTGGGGAGGCCACTGGGGATGGCATGGCTGGTACGACCCGTGGTATCGCCCGGGGTGGGGCGGAGGCGTAGCGGTCTTGCCTAGTGGAACAGGCAGGACTGTTGCAGGAACACGCAACCATGGAGCTGTTAACGGGCGCCTCGGCTCGGGACGAAATAACGGAAGCTTCAGCTCAAGGCCTAATCACGGCACAGCCACGACACTAAGTCCGTCAGGACGTTTTGGCTCACGCTCTACAAACTCTGCCAACAGGGGCTTCTCCAACAGCAGCAGTAGCAGCAACCGGTATAGCGGCAGCTCTTACCCGTCGTTTAATGGCAGCCGCTCATATAGCACAGGCTCCTCATCATCGTCAGGTGGAGGCTTCTCTGGCAGCCGCTCCGGTGGCTTCTCTGGCGGACATTCTGGTGGCGGACGCTCGGGAGGTGGCGGCGGTCACTTCGGTGGCAGAAGATAGCCCGGTGTTGCTGGTAATGTTGTGATATGGTAAATAGTAATAAATCAGAAAAACATTAATACAATGAATAACAGACTATCATTCCTTGCGGCATTGTCGCTTGTCGCCTCTGCTGCAATGGCGCAGGAAACATACGAGAACACAAATCTCGTTGACAACGACCTTAACGGAACGGCGCGTTACGTTGGTATGGGTGGAGCCATGGATGCTCTCGGTGCCGACATCTCTACCATAGGAACCAATCCGGCCGGTATCGGACTGTTCCGCAAGTCGCATATTTCCGGATCGTTCGGCGTGGTGTCGCAGCAAGATGTCGAGAGCTTCTCGCCCGGACACAAGACAAACCTCAGTTTCGACCAGATAGGTTTTGTCTATGCTATGAAAAGCGGACGCAAGTCTTTCCTGAACTTTGCGTTCAACTATCATAAGAGCCGCAACTTCAATCAGATACTTACGGCTTCTGACAGACTGCAGAATGCGTCACAGAACAAGCTTACATACACAAAGCTTCGTGAGGGGCTGATTTATGAGATGAATAGTGAGGGACTTCCAATGGAGGACCGGGCTGTCATAACACAAAATCAGGTGGACAATATCTATTACCATAACTTTATCAAGAACGAGGATGGATATGGATATTATGATGCTACGGGCTACGACTTCAATAAAGCCATGAGAGGCTACATCGGAGAATACGACTTTAACATAAGCGGAAACATCAACGACCGCATATATCTCGGACTTACAGTAGGCATTCACGACGTACACTACAAAGGCTATAGCGAATATGCCGAGGACATGGCTCCTAATGTAGACAATATAGAGTGGCTCGGCGTTGCTGACGAGCGTGAGATCACGGGCACAGGTTACGATATCAAGGTTGGCGCAATATTCCGTCCTGTCGAGGACAGCCCGTTCCGCATCGGTGTCTCTGTCGCAACCCCTACATGGTACGACCTTACCACAAGCAATTATACATACGTAACCGACGGCAATATTGCTCCCGATATGGGTGAGGCATACGATTTTAAGCTCTATACTCCATGGAAGTTCGGACTCAGCCTCGGGCATACCGTAGGAAACTATCTTGCAATTGGCGCAGGATATGAGTATGCCGACTATAGCTCTATGGACACCCGGGTAATCGACGGTGAGTATTATGACTGGTATGGCACCTACGACACCTCAAGCAGCGACAAGGCGATGAACCGTCATACAGAGCGCACATTGAAGGGGGTAAGTACCGTTAAGCTTGGCTTGGAGTTTAAGCCAGACCCGGCACTTGCCGTACGCTTTGGCTACAACTATGTGTCACCGATGTTTAAGAAAGACGGTTTCAAAGACGGCACTTTGGCTTCTGAGGGCTCATACTACGCATCGTCTACCGACTATGTTAATTGGGAGTCAACAAACCGTATCACCTGCGGTATTGGCTACAACGTAGGAAAGCTGAACTTAGACATTGCATATCAGTATAGCTCACAAAACGGAGAGTTCCATCCTTTCATGGACAGCTATGGCGACTGGCCTGACGGAGAGAGCATAACAAACTATGCCGATGCCGTAAAGGTAAGCAACAAGCGTCATCAGCTTTTGTTTACATTGGGATATAAATTCTAAAAGATAAAGGAAGATAGAAAAAGATAAGAGGAGATAGGGGACATTAGTTTTGTTTTTCAAAGCTATTGTCCTCTATCTTTTCTGTTTCTTCCTGTTTCATCTGAAGAAACATCAATATTTCTTATATCACAGGCTTATAATTCGGAAATTTTATGTAAATTTGCACTCAATTATTATTGAGCAATGAAACGTACACTTTTATTTTTGACAACAATATTTGTCCTCGCTTCTGCATACGCCCAGAAAAGGGAATTTCGCGGAGCGTGGATACAGTGTGTAAACGGACAGTTCCAAGGCATGTCGACAACCGCCATGCAGCAGACGCTGACATCGCAGCTCAACGAGCTTCAGCGTGATGGTGTCAATGCTATAATCTTTCAGGTAAGGGCAGAGTGCGATGCGCTTTACAGCAGCAGCCTTGAGCCCTGGAGCCGTTTCTTGACAGGTATACAGGGACAGGCTCCTGTGCCTTATTGGGATCCTCTGCAGTGGATGGTTGAGCAATGCCATAACCGTGGAATGGAACTGCATGCGTGGATAAATCCTTACAGGGCAAAGACAAAAAACACAACCTCACTTGCACGCAACCATGTCGCAATAACAAATCCTGAGCGGGTGTTCTCTTACGACGGGCTGTATATCCTAAATCCGGGAATGCCCGAGAACAGAGACTATATCTGCAAAGTTGTAGACGACATTGTGAACAGATACGACATTGACGGTCTGCATATCGACGACTATTTCTATCCGTATCCAGTTGCAGGCCAGGTGATACCTGATGATGTTCAGTATGCACGCTACAATAACGGTATTAAGGACCGTGGCGACTGGCGACGCTACAATGTAGACCTGTTTATAGAGCAGCTTGGCAAGTCTATTCATAAGCGCAAGCCTTGGGTTAAGTTTGGCGTGTCGCCTTTCGGCATTTACCGTAACAAGAAGAGCGACCCACTCAACGGCTCCGAAACAAAGGGATTGCAGAACTACGATGACCTGTATGCCGACGTGCTGAGGTGGGTAAACAACGGATGGATTGACTATTGTGTGCCTCAGATTTATTGGCAGATTGGTCATCCCACAGCCGACTACAAAACTCTCATCAAGTGGTGGAACAAATATGCGTCAAAGCGTCCTCTGTATATAGGCGAGGATGTTGAGCGCACCGTGAAATATCCTGATGTTAAAAATCCGTCAAGCCATCAGATGCCTGCCAAATATGCGTTGCACAAGCAGTTGCCTAATGTTAAGGGAACCGTGCTGTGGTATGCGAAGGCAGCGGTAGACAACGTTGGCAACTATGGAACCATGCTCCGCACAACATATTGGAAGTATCCCGCACTTCAGCCACGTATGCCTTTCATTGACGATAAGGCTCCTAAGAAGCCGCGCAAGGTTGACGATGTATGGACAAGCGACGGGCTGATGCTCTTCTGGACATCACCAAAGGGCGAGGGATGGAAAGACGAGGCTGTGAGATATGTGGTCTACAAATTTGCAAAAGGTGAGAAAACAAACCTTGACAGCGAGAAGAACATTGTAGGTATAACCACCGACACTTTCATAAAACTTCCTTACAACAATGGCAAAACCCAATACACATACGTGGTTACGGCACTCGACCGCATGTCTAATGAGAGCAAGGGGGCAAAGGAAAAGGTGAGACTGTAGAATATGTAGGGCCGCTACATGTAGCGGCCGCAAGCAGTGCAGGCAATTCCTTGATATGTGATAATAATACACTTAAAAATTCTTAACTTATTACTCCTGATATGCACAATTCGGATATAAATGTGTAATTTTGTCCCCGAATTTATTATTTTATATATGAGTCATAATTTATTAGAAGGAAAGCGCGGTATAATCTTCGGTGCATTGAACGAAGATTCTATCGCATGGAAAGTAGCCGTGAAGGCTGTGGAAGAAGGTGCCAAAATTACACTCAGCAACACCCCGATGGCACTGCGTATGGGCGAGCTTGACGGTTTGAGCAAGCAACTTAATGCCCCTGTTATTCCTGCCGACGCAACAAGCGTTGAAGACCTTGAGAAGGTATTCGCACAGTCGGTAGAGCTTCTTGGTGGAAAAATCGATTTTGTTCTCCACTCTATTGGCATGAGCCCAAATGTGCGCAAACGCCGTACATACGATGATCTCGACTACAACTATCTGCAAAAAACACTCGATATCTCTGCTATCTCGTTCCACAAGATGCTTCAGGTTGCAAAGAAGCAGGATGCCATTGCAGAGTACGGCTCTGTTGTCGCGCTCACATACGTTGCCTCGCAGCGCACGTTCTTCGGCTACAACGATATGGCTGACGCAAAGAGCATGCTTGAGAGCATCGCGCGCAGCTTCGGTTATATATACGGCCGTGAGAAGAATGTCAGAATTAATACTATCTCTCAGTCGCCGACTCCAACCACAGCCGGTAAAGGCATCAAGGACATGGACAATCTCATGGACTTCGCCAACAAGATGTCGCCGCTCGGCAACGCCTCGGCTGAGGACTGCGCAAATTATTGCGTTATGATGTTCAGCGACTTCACACGCAAGGTGACCATGCAGAACCTCTTCCATGATGGCGGTTTCTCATCTATGGGTATGAGCCTCCGTGCCATGAACCAGTATTCTAAAGACCTCGCTCCATACGAGGACGAGAACGGAAAGATTATCTACGGATAAACATTCTAACATCCTTAATTGTGATAAAAACATAGCCCTGGGAACTTCATTAGCATTGCCTGGGGCTAATTGTTTTTTTTGTGAATATGTTTTTACCACATAAATAACCGCTATTGCAGTTTGCTAATCTCTTTTGCCACCGGTATTCTAAATATGCCGTCACGAATGGTAACGATACATTTGTCGCCCTTTGAGACTTCGTCGTAAAGATGGCTGCTAACCTCTATAGTCCGTTCACCGATTTTTGTGTTTTCAAACTCTAAATCTATAATACATATAAATATAGGTTTGTGCTTTCCTGGAATGATGTAATAATCTTGATCGGTTACGGTTGCCGTCTCGTAATAATAATCATTACCTGCTGGAATGCAATAATTAAGAATTACGATACAGGCTATAATAAACACTGCTATTTTTATTCCGAGAAATCCTTGTCTCTTTGCGTATCCTGCACATTTCCAACAATTTCTTCTGTTCCATACTATCCATTTGTTGTGGCTCCTGATAAATTGCCGAATGCCTGCCAATGTGCCTGTTAAGAAAGCGGGTATCAGCCACCAGAGAAAATTGTACAGAGTGTCGTTCATTAAAAACGTCAATCCGAAAAAGCATAATATATATAAGCAAGTTATCAAAATTGAGACTGTCGACTCCTGTGTTTCATGCTTATAGCGTTTTTTCTTGTTTTTTTTCTTTGCCATCTGTTTTGTCTTCAGCGATTCGTATCCGCAGGAAGTGCGGTATGTTTTGTGCAAAGTTACATTAAAAATCTCAATATTTCTGTAAGCGATATAGGAAATTATTGCTTATATCAGACACATATACTATGCCATTCGCTATAAATATTAATCTATATTAGAAAAAAGTTCTTTATAACTGGGTTAATTCTATAAATCAAACTTTGATTTATGTAAATCAAAGCCTGATTTATATAAATCTAAGTTTGGTTTGTGTAAACCAAAGCTTGATTTATAAGACGTATCAAAGATAAAACGGTTTCTTATCTAAGGCATAAAGCCTTTGTTTTTTTGTCTTTAATAATGTAGACCTGCGAATTTGTGTTCAGATAAAAAATTTTTATATAATCTCCCAAGCAGGTTGAATTTATGTTGTAATTATTTACTAATTGATTGCATTTTAGCTGCTTCAACTTTTTTTACGCTCTTTTTTGAATTTATTTTGCAAAAATAGGCGAATTAATGAAAAAAAGTTGTATCTTTGTGAGCGAAAAGTAAATTTAAGTGAAAGATTGGAGGCTTTTGTTTCCAATTTGTAGCAAAATTAAAAATCAACTAATTATGAACAAGAAAAAGACTATTGCAGCAGTAGCCTTGCTGGCATTGGCGGGAGTCCAGGCGCAAGCACAGACTGAGGTAGTTGTGACAAAGCTCAGCGGCGGGCAGGAGAAATTCGAGCTTGCAGATATGAGTAAGCTCACCTTCGGCGACGGAGCTATGAGCGTTGTCATGCTAACTAAGCCGGTTGCCTCCCTGAGCCTCTCTGACTTACAGAACATCAGGTTTGTAAGTGCCTCAGATGCCATCGGGAGCATCGTGGGTGACGGCAGCCAGGGCGTAAGGTTCTCTTACGACGGAGACAGATTGTCGGTAACCGGAGTTGACGGAAGTGCATCAGCCGCCGTTTTCACAACAGACGGAAGGAAAATGATTGGCGAAGAACACTGGGACGGTACGTCTGTCGATGTATCGGCATTGCCTAAGGGCGTGTACATTTTCAAAGTAAACAACAACACATTTAAATTCATCAAGAAATGAGAAAATATATTTTACTCTTAATCCTCGCTGTCGTGTCATTGGCAGCAGGAGCACAGACCGTAGAGCCTAACAGAATGGTTGTCAGCAACTTGCAAGGACGCTACCAGTCGTATAATATTAAAGATATAGACAGCGTAGGCTTCTATCGGATAGACGGCCGTGTGGCAGCCGATGTCACAGTTAATGGATATTCACGTGGCGTGGGCGACGATACCGATACATTGTGGCTCGCCGTGACAAAGTCGGAGGCTTGCCGCACTTACAAAATCACGGTGTTGCCTACAAATACAGCCAATATGCTTACAACCGACCTCATTTGTGCGACATACATGGAGGAGCAGGGAGGCAGCGGCACTTATTTCGACGATTTCACAAATGCACAGATGACTGGTTTTGAGGAGCACTTCAAATCCAATACCTCATACACTGTGCTTACTGTGGGCTACGATGACTTAGGCACAGCATGCGAGGCTTCTAAGGCTGAGTTCACAACCCCTGCCGTTCCTTTGGTTGGCAATCCTGATGTTGCTTACGAGTTTACGGAAATCACTCCTTCATCCCTCACCGTTAAGTTCACGCCTAACTCAGATGTGGCAGGTTATACCGTCTGTCAGTTTGACTATAGAGGCGGATGCGAGGAGCAGTTCTTGCAGCTCGGTCCCATGTTTGGTTTCGACAACATTGGTGACATGATAAAGCGGTTTGGTTATTATACTTATGATAGCGAATACGAGAACACGTGGAAAGACCTCAAGCCTGGAAAAGAGTACGAGATTGCGATACAGGCATGGGATGTTAACGGCACGTATGCTCCTGTAATCTACGCATACGCAACTACTTCCACGCTGGGCGGTCCTGGCGAGGCTAAGGTCGACATCACTATTGGAGACTTTGGACAGGAAGACGGTAAGTACTATCAGTGGGTAAAGTTCTCTCCTAACGACCAGACATCAACCTATCACTCTGCTATATTTACAATTAAGGGCGATGGTACAGACATGACCGATGAGCAGATAATTGAATATCTGGAAAGCTCCAACAACCCGAATTATCCTCCAGGCTATCAGGATCCGTATTGGGATTTGGTTGGTGAGGACAACGACAGATGGAGTCTTGACCCAAGCACAACATACTGTGCGGCAGCTAAGGCAAAGAATGCCAACGGCGAATATGGCCCTCTTACAAAGGTAGAGTTCACAACTCCTGACGCTGCAGCCGGTGTACCAGCTGCGAAGGCTGTTAAGAAGCCCGTGCGTATCGTCAAGAAGGCATCTGCAACTATTCCGGCAATGACTGTTCCTAAATGGCTGAAGCCTGTGAGGAAAACCGGCATACAGATTGTAAACAAGTAAATCTGCACAATTAGAAAGACGGAAAAATACAAAATGCCTGACGGAACCAATCCGCCAGGCATTTTGTATTGTTACCATAACGCAACTTTGCCCGCAATGCCAAGGTCGAGCGTAGCTGTGGAAATTCCCAAAGCTCTAAAAACTCTGCTCATAGAAGGAATACTGATACTGTATCCTCGTTCCATCCTTGATATTTGAGATTTTTGCACTCCTATCTTTTCTCCCAATTCCTCTTGTGTGAGATTTTGTTTAAGTCGGGCGTTTTTTATAGCCTCGCCTATTCGGTAAGCGTGAAGTGCTTCTTCTACCTTACGCTCATGTTCGTCTCTTTCAGGTGTGCCAATTTTACCGATAAGTTCATCTTTTACCTCATCCAAGGAGTAGAGCTTCATACTTTCAATGTGTTCCATATTCTATTGTTTCTTTAGTTCAAAATATTGCTTTTTTATGGCTTCGGCTCTTGCAATCTCTTTTTTAGGAGTCTTTTGGGTCTTTTTTATTATTCCATGAGTTGCAACAACCAATGTTTGGTTTTCCGTATCCCAAAATGCAAAAAGCCGGTATGCTATTCCATTATAAAGTGTGCGGAATTCCCATATATCACAGTTTTCTAACTTTTTAAAAAGTTCGTTGTTTTTTTCTCCTTTAGTAACTCTGTCAATATTATACAAGATTTTCTTGTATGCCTGATGTGGCAGACTTTGGAGAAATTCTTTAGCTTCTTCCAGTAATGCAAGCTTAAATACTTCCATAGTTATATATTGATATCTGGCACAAAATTAGCAAGAAGTTTCGAATATACAAAACTTTTTGTCGTATTTTACCTGTTTGCTGATTTAATTCCGTAACTATTCAATTTTCTTTCCGTTTATCCTCGATTTCATGGTTCTCATGGCGCCCGGCTCCATAGACATTATATGTCTTACGTCTTGGTCTGTGTAGCCCATGTCGTATAGTATCAGGAAACTCTTGTTCATGTTTGATAGTGACTTGTATTCCTGCTCAAGTTGTCTTACGAAAGGAAGGTTTTGTGTGCGGTAGTATTCCACAAACCAGCTGAACATCTCCTTGTTCCATTTTGCGGTGGTGCCGCCATTCTGTATGTCCTCGTACAATGTTCTGCCTTTATACAGTATCTCTGCCTGTTTTTCCTGCAATGCGCTCAGCTTCTCTTGTAGCTTCTTTATCTCCGTAGATTTCTCTCTGCCGTAGTTTTTCATCTTTGCTATCAGATCTGTATAGTCGGCTATCATCATTCTGTTGTCTGCAATTTCTTTTTTTTGCCTTCTGCTCTCTTCTCCAAGTCCGCGTGTATTTCCATGCCATCGCCATGGCAATGACAAGCATCATCGTGGCTACAGAAAGGGAGATTATTATCCATATTTGCGACTCATTCTCACTCACCTTCCTGGAAAATTGCTAGAAGACAATAGCGGAACCAAGCGCAGGCGACGCACAGCCCGTTGTCAGACAGCGAAATAATGACTATCCTGTTGTATTTCCACTTCGGTACATTTCGCAATGTGTTCTTTCAGCTCATGTTCTTTCTTAACCTCAGTGCGTTCGGTAGGTGTACGGGTATAACTTTCGTAGATTCCACGATGATACCAGTGTGCCATAATCTCAGACGATATGCCAATAAGGTATTCAAGGGAATTGCTACAGACGGAAAGGGTACCATGGGGTGGTGTCACGGTTTTAAGTTCCGTCTTGCGTGCAATGACAGAGGCGAGATAATAGCGTTTGTCCTTACTGGTGCAAAT
>CABSIA010000098.1 GCA_902477645.1 uncultured Prevotella sp.
CCTGATTTATGGTTGGTGCTACGGATTATTCCTCTGGAGAAAAATCATCCTTGCCAACGCCACAAAGTGGGCATACCCAATCTTCGGGAATGTCTTCAAATGCTGTACCGGGGGCGATGCCGTTGTCGGGGTCGCCCAATGCTGGGTCGTAAACATACCCGCATGTGTCACAAACGTATTTCTTCATAATTAAATAATATATAAAAGGTGTTGTCTTTGTATTTTATCTAAATCTTGTCAGCACAGCCTCCACATGGTCGGCAATGCTTTCTGGAGTTATTGATCTCAGACAGGCATAGTCGCCTCTCTGACAGGGTTTGTTGCCGTAGATGCTGCACGGGCGGCACTCCATCTCCGCCTGCACCACATCGTCCTCACGCTGCCCCCACCCCACAAATCCCGCATACGGATGCGTAGCGCCCCAGACACTTACCACAGGGCATGCCACAAGCGACGCAAGGTGCATATTGGCGCTGTCCATAGAGACCATCACGTCAAGATGGCTCATCAGTATCAGCTCTTTGTCAAGTCCGCCAAGAGCAGCTGAGGCGTTTATGCAGTTGTGGAATTTTTGGGCATACAAGTCCATTATCTCCATTTCCTCACTGCCGCCACCGAAAAGGAATATGCGGCACGAGGGATGGCGGCGCACTATGATGCCCAAGACCTGCTCCATAAGCTCTGCCGGATAAACCTTTCCCCGGTGTGCGGCAAACGGCGCAATGCCTATCCACTGCTGGAAGGACTTCTTCTCGCCGACAGCCTCCGGAAGCAGCCTGAGGTTTCCGCCCTCAGGCGGAAACAGCGAAGTGAACTCCATCCTCACCGGGTATCCGAGCTTTGCCAACACATCGGCATAATTCTGAAACGACGACGGCAGCGGCTCGAGCCGCTTGCTACCCTTTGCCGTAAGCAGATGCTTCCCAATCCTGTTTTTGTTGATATGCGCAACCTTATAGCAGTCTATGTTGAAGCGCATGCGGAGATAGTCGGAGCGGAGCACGTTGTGCAGGTCGGCAACGGCAGTGAAATGCTTAGCCGCAAGCCTGCGGTAGAGCGCGTTCAACCCTTTCACTCCCCTATACTCACCTTTGATGTCAGCCCCCATAAAGCCCACATTCGGTGCAAGGTCTTGAAAAAGCACCTGTGCCGAAGGACGGCTGAGAACGGTGATACGCACATGAGGATACTGATGCGCCAGCGAGTAAACCACCGGAACAGCCATAGCCACATCACCGAGGGCGGAGAATCTTATGACGAGTATATGCTCTGTTTTCACTTCTTGTTATTGTAGAGTACAGGATTTGTAGACGGGTCGTTGTACATTTTCATCTGGCGGTATACCTTCATGTATTTTCTGCCCGCCCCGATGTCCTCAAGCAACTGGTCGATGGCTGTGCCGAGGTCTGCCTGCTGCTCAAGCAGCACGTTGAGCTTTGCCTGGCACTTCTGCTTGTGCTCGTCGGAGGCGTCGGCGCGCTCTGCCTGCTCTCTCATGTGGTAAATCTTCAAAGCCAGAATCGACAGCCGGTCGACAGCCCATGCCGGGCTCTCGGTGTTTATACGTGCGTCGGGCAACACCTTAACGTCAGAATATTTCTGACGGAAGTAAGAGTCAATCTGCTCCACAAGGTCCGTACGGTCCTGGTTGCTGCGGTCAATGCGCCTTTTCAGAGCCAGAGCCTCAAGCGGATCTATGTGCGGGTCGCGGATTATGTCCTCAAAATGCCACTGCACTGTATCTATCCAGCACTTCAGATAAAGCCTGTTTTCTATAGAGTCCCTGTCATACGGATTGTTGATAGGCGTGTCTATATTGTCCATAACGTGATAATCTCTGATTGCCTGGTTAAAAACCTGGTTACACTGTTCTGTAAATGACATGTCTGTAGTATTTTTAGATTTATCGGCAAAGATATAGATAAAAAACGAAACTACCAACAAATTGCCAACAAAAAAAACATTTTTAAAAGGGTTAAGGAGTTTAGGAGTCAGGAGTTAAGGAGTTAAGGAGTCAGGAGTTAAGGAGTTAAGGAGTTAAGGAGTTAAGCCAAATGCATAATGGATATTTATGGATTGGATTATAGTACGAGGTATTGGCTTAACTCCTTAACTCCTTAACTCCTTAACTCCTGACTCCTTAACTCCTTAACTCCTAATAAAAACAGCAAAAACATGCACAATTGATAGGTGTGTGTGCAAAACCATGCGCTTTTTTTGATAATTTATTTGCACATACCAAATAAAATTCGTTCCTTTGCAGCCGATTTAGATTAAGAATTATAAACAAACAATTAAAAAATTTACAATTATGTCAGAAATTGAATCTAAAGTAAAGGCTATTATCGTAGACAAACTGGGTGTTGATGAAGCAGAGGTAAAGCCAGAGGCAAGCTTTACAAACGACCTTGGTGCTGACTCTTTGGATACCGTAGAGCTCATTATGGAATTCGAGAAGGAATTCGGCATCTCTATCCCAGACGATAAGGCTGAGACTATACAGACTGTTGGTGACGCTATCGCTTACATCGAGGCTAACTCAAAATAATTTCGTTTTTTGATGGAATTAAAAAGAGTAGTAGTAACTGGTCTTGGCGCTGTGACTCCTGTCGGCAACACTCCTGAGGAGACTTGGGAAAACCTGCTGGCCGGAAAGAGCGGTGCCGCACCTATTACCCATTTTGACAGCTCTAAGTTCAAGACGCAGTTTGCATGCGAGGTGAAGAACCTGAACATTACAGACTTCATCGACCGCAAGGAGGCACGCAAGCTCGACCGCTACACTCAGCTGGCTATGATTTCTGCCATGCAGGGAGTAGAGGATTCAGGGCTTGATTTGGAAAAAGAAGACTTGAACCGCATCGGCGTTATCTACGGTGTAGGTATCGGCGGTATCAAGACTTTCGAGGACGAGGTGACATATTATGGTCAGCACTCTGAGGACGGGCCGAAGTTCAACCCGTTCTTCATTCCAAAAATGATTGCCGACATCGCATCGGGTCAAATTAGCATCCACTTCGGTTTCCATGGGCCAAACTATACCACAACCAGTGCCTGCGCCTCATCGAGCAACGCATTGGCTGACGCCTTCAACCTCATCCGTTTGGGCAAAGCCAACGTCATTGTCTCCGGTGGTGCCGAGGCTGCTATCTGCGCATGTGGCGTAGGAGGTTTCAACGCCATGAAAGCCCTCTCCACACTCAATGACGACCCTGAGCACGCAAGCCGCCCGTTCAGCGCAAGCCGCGACGGATTTATCATGGCTGAGGGCGCAGGATGTCTCATCCTTGAGGAGCTGGAGCACGCAAAGGCACGTGGAGCAAAAATTTATGCCGAGATGGTTGGCGAGGGCGAAAGCGCCGACGCATACCACATCACAGCATCCCATCCTGAGGGACTCGGCGCAAAGCTCGTTATGCAGAACGCACTCGAAGACGCCGGCATGAAGCCTGAGGACATAGACTACATCAACGTACACGGTACATCTACACACGTAGGCGACATCTCAGAGGCAAAAGCCATCAAGGAAGTTTTCGGCGACGCAGCCTACAAGCTCAACATCAGCTCTACAAAGAGCATGACCGGGCACCTTCTCGGTGCCGCAGGCGCTGTAGAGGCCATGGTTTGCGTTCTCGCTGTTAAGAACGACATTATTCCTCCAACCATCAACCATGCTGACGACGACCAGGATCCTGAGATCGACTATAACTTGAACTTTACGTTCAACAAGGCTCAGAAACGTGAGGTGCGTGCCGCTTTGAGCAACACCTTCGGCTTCGGTGGTCACAACGCATGCGTTGTTTTCAAAAAGTATGCTGAATAATTTCTTTGACAGAATAAGGCTCCCTTTCCGCAAGGAGAAGGGGCTTTATTCTTCTTTGTACAACATCATCGGTTTCTATCCACACGACATCAGTTACTACAAACTTGCCCTAATGCACAAGAGCGTAATGAGACGAAACGCCAAGGGCAAACCTATAAACAACGAGCGTCTGGAATTTCTCGGTGATGCCATTCTCGACGCTATTGTCGGTGATATTGTCTACCAGCATTTTCCGGGCAAACGTGAAGGTTTCCTTACCAACACGCGAAGCAAACTCGTACAGCGCGACACGCTAAACAGGCTTGCCCAGGAAATGGGTATCAACCAGCTCATACTGAGCTCGGGCCACTCGTCGTCACACAACAGTTACGTGGGCGGCAACGCATTCGAGGCTTTGGTAGGCGCCATCTACCTCGACCAGGGCTACAATGCGTGCATGCGCTTTATGAGCAAGCGCATTTTGGCAAAAATGATAAACATCGACAAAGTCGCCTATAAAGAGGTGAACTTCAAGAGCAAGCTCATCGAATGGAGCCAGAAAAACAAGGTTTGTCTGGATTACGAGCTGGTATCACAACAGAAAGACAAGAACGGAAATCCGATGTTCGAGTTCCGTGTCGTAATAGAAGGTGTCGAGGGATGCTCGGGCAAGGGCTTCAGCAAAAAGGAAAGCCAGCAAATTGCAAGTAAGCTGACTCTCGACAGGCTGAAGAAAAAACCGCAGTTCATCGACGAGATTTTCGCCGCAAAAGCCAACCGCACAAAAATGGAGGAGACTCCCGTGCAGACGGTTCCCGACACCAATGAGAACGAGGATTTTATGATTAAGCGGCAACAAGAGCCGGAAACAGCATCCGTGGTGAAAGAGACAACGAAGCCTGAGGCTGAGCCACAGACTCTTGATGAGGATTTTGACCTGAGCGACATCACAGCAAAGCCACAAAGCCGCGAGGATATAATCGCAGCTGCCGAAGCGCAGGCTTTCGCTGAGAAATAAAAAACGCAATTGACACGCCCTGAAAGGGCAATGAGCGCTCAGCCCAGGGCAACGCCCTGGGTATAGCAATATACATGAGAAATGCGCCCTGTAAGGGCAAAAGCGTAAAATATCACAAAACACATTTTATTTCACACGCTTTTGCCCTTACAGGGCGCATTGTTGATATTGTTTCCAAACCCAGGGCGTTGCCCTGGGCTGAGCGCTCATTGCCCTTTCAGGGCGTTGTCAGCTCATTAATATGGCTTATAATCTCGCTGTTTGTCCGCTGCATCTTGAAATATATCCGGAATGCGACATAAAGGCCGAGAGGCAATCCCACCACTCCTCCTACCAGGCCGCCATAGTAAGCGCCAAGCATGAAATCGGAGCCATTGGCATTGAAATTCATTACAGCCTCTATAAACATCCACACGAACAAGATCACAGTCAAAGGCAACAAGACAAGCATGCCTATGTATCTCAGCCTCTTCATTCTCATCAGTTTGGTGGCGGTTGTTATGAGATTGTCGTGGCTATAGTCGGCATCACTAATGGCTGATACATTTATGCGGTAGTCGTAAATAACATCGGCTACCAGCAATAATAACAAAGAACAGAAACTGTACCACGACAGGCCTGCGGCTTCTTTTATTCCAAGCCACATCAGTGCCACTACCGGCACGATGCAAATTTCAAAAATCACGTATTTCTTTATCCACGCCATGCCACTCTTCATGGACGATATGATGAGTTTTTCGTTTACAATCTTCTGATTGTGGAGCTGTGCCTTGAACTCCTCCATCTGCAGGCGCATCTGTTCCAACTCGTTGAATGACTGATTGTTTTCCATATTATATCACATTTTATTCGTTTGACATTTTCTTCAATTGTAACCTGATCCGGGATAGCCTCACCGAGACATTTTTTGCGCTTATACCCACTATATCGCCTATCTCGTCGTAGCTCACCTGCTCAAGCCACAGCAGCACTATCGCACGGTCTAAAGGCTGAAGCCGGGCTATGCGGTCGTGCAGCAGTTTTACCTGAGCCGATGATGTGTCGCTGTCGTCGAAATAGTCGACATCCATTGACAGCATCGCCTTTTTGCGCCGTTTTTTCTTCCTGTCTATAGAAATGCAGGTATTCAGTGCCACACGGTATATCCATGTTCTGGTCTCACTTTGTCCGTGGAAAGTCGCAAAACCGCTCCATAGCCTCACGAGCACTTCCTGGAAGAGGTCTGCAACTTCATCGGCATCGTTGGAGAACATGTAACACACGGAATAAATGGTTCCGCGGTTGTCTTTCACCATCTGTGAGAACTGCTGTTCATCTTGTCTCATTGTTTTTTGCTTTTGTTTTCCGGTGGGAATTTATAGAATCCACTTTTTACTTATTAGACGAACAGCAACCGGCTTTTGCTACATGTATATGAAATTTTTTCATCAGAAAAATGATTTTGCAAAAAATAAGTATGTAACTTTGCACCATAAACCTGTAGGGCCGCTATGCATAGCGGCCGCAAGCAATAAACGCAATCAAACCCGTAGGGCCGCTATTCATAGCGGCCGCAAGCAATAAACGCAAACAGCAATATGCCACGGATTGCCTGCGGCCGCTATGAATAGCGGCCCTACAGAGTCATCAAATTTCAACAAACAACAAACAATACGCATGACCTACAAAATGATTGTGCTCGACCTTGACGGCACACTGACAAACGAGAAAAAGGAGATAACTCCACGTACATACGACGCACTGATAAAGGCACAGCAGAAAGGTGTCATCGTGGTTTTGGCCTCCGGCAGGCCAACATACGGCATTGTCCCTCTTGCACGGCAGCTCAACCTTGCAGAATATGGCGGATATATTCTTGCCTACAATGGCGGCAAAATTATGAGCTGCAAGAGCGGTGAGACAGTTTTCAACCAGGAATTGGAGCCAGCCCTTGTCCCCGTACTCTACGACGAGGCAAAGGCTGCCGGAATGGAAATCCTAACCTATCAGGGCGACGGCATTGCAGCCACTAAAAAGGAAAACAAATACGTGCTCCACGAGGCGTTCATCAACAAAATGCCTGTGGTGGAATACAACGACTTCAAAAATCAGGTGGAATATCCTGTCAACAAATGTCTCATTGTCGGCGACCCAGCCCCTCTGCACGAGCTTGAGCTGCGGCTTGCCAGGGAGCTGGGCGGAAAAATATCCGTTTACCGCTCATCTGGCTTTTTCCTCGAATGTATGCCATTGGGTATAGAGAAATCGCACTCTCTCGACATTCTCATAAAAAGCCTCGGCATAAAACGTGAGGAGACAATTGCCGTCGGCGACGGCTACAACGACAAGGGCATGATAGAGTTTGCCGGACTCGGTGTGGCGATGGCAAACGCATCTGCCGAAGTGAGGGACTCAGCCGACTATATTACATACAGTAATGAGGAGGACGGCGTGGCGCATGTAGTGGAGAAATTCATTTAGCCCCCCTGCCCCCCGGCGGGGGGTGACAATTAAATTAATGATTGATTTGCGATACCCCCCACCGGGGGGAAGGGGGGCTATTCCTTTTCTATCCTCACGCTTTTCCGTGCTGGATAAACATAAATGGCGGTATTGCCCAAGGTATACTTATCCTCATATCCCTGCTCTACAAGACTGAAGCCCAAGCCTTTAACCTGGTCCACCAGGTTTTGGAACGCAGTGTTGTTGAACACGGCTATCAGCACGTCATCATTCAGCGCCACATAGCTCGATGTTCCCTTTACGAGCGGCTTCGGAGTATCATCATAGATACCGTCGCCAAGTCTCTTCGGCAATTTGCAGTTCTTGAACATCATCATCTTATAGTTGTCGAGTCTGTAAATGCCATATTTGCCCACAGCCTTATAGCCATGTCTCTTGGCTATTTCCTGAGCCTTATCCGGATTTTTGAGCAACTCTATTCCCTCGGCTATGGTTATCACCTCCGGATGTGCCGCAACCTCGTAGGTCACAGGCGCAGCCGTCTTGACAGTATCCACAACAGGTTTTTCTACAACCTCTACAACTTTCTGCTTTGTGCCGCAGCCAGCCAAGGCTATGACGGCAACTAATGATAATATTATTCTTTTCATATATATTTAGCCCCCCCTGCTCCCCGGCGGGGGGTGACAATAAAATTAATGATTGATTTGCGATCCCCCCACCGGGGGGAAGGGGGGCCTATCTTACATACTCCGAAAAATCTGTCAGGCGCATATCTCCCTTTCTGAGGAATGTGTCGTGGAATGCCAGTGCCGCGAGCATCGACTGCGGCTCATGTCCCATCGGGGCCACATGCTGAAGATAGTCACGCAGCAACGGCCTGGAGTCGGGATGCGCGCAATTCTCTATTATCTCGTGTGCCCTTCTCACAGGCCCCTTTCCCCTAAGGTCGGCAACGCCCTGCTCGGTGACGATAATGTCTACATCGTGCTCAGTGGAGTCAACATGGCAGCACATTGGCACAATGGCACTTATCTTTCCGCCCTTCGCCACCGACGGCGTGGTGAAAATCGAGAGATATCCGTTGCGCTCATAGTCGCACGAGCCTCCTATGCCGTTCATCAGCGCCGAGCCGCAGACATGGCTCGAGTTCTCGTTTCCGTATATGTCGCATTCCAGTGCGGTGTTCAGGGCTATCACACCCAACCGGCGTATCACCTCCGGCGAGTTTGCTATCTCGCTCTGCCTTATGGTGAGATGCTTTGAGAAATAGTCCATATTGTCGTACACCCTGTGCAGGCACTCGTTGGTCACGGTCATGGCCGTTGCCGAGGCATCTATGATTTTTCCCTCAAGCATATAGTCGACTGCGGCGTCCTGCACAACCTCGCTGTAAACATTGAACCGGGGTATCAGCGGACTGGTGCCGAGAGCCTTCAGCACGGCGTTTCCCGTTGCGCCCACTCCACTCTGTATGGGCAGGAACGATTTCGGAATCCGTCCGTGTCTCATATCGTTGGCAAGCAAATCGGCCACGTTCAGGCCTATCTGCATAGTGTCGTCGTCAGGCTCCTTGAAACCCCTCGCCTCCTCGGGAATATTGCTCTCTATGACACCCACTATTTTCCGGGCGTCTATGCTCACAAAGTCGTCGCCAACTCTGTCGTAGGGCGAATGGATGCTCATCACTTCCCTGCCCTCCCAGCACTCACGGGGTTCCCAAGTATCGTGAAGGAAGCGTGAGTTGGGATTGTGGAACTGGTTGTGCTCAATGATAATCTTTTTCGCAAGCCGCACGATTGTGCTCACAATACCTCCGGCCGAGGTCAGAAAAGCCTTGCACTCGCTCTCGCCCTCCTCCATATCAGACACCTCGATTACCGCCCAGTCCACCTCGCCATAGAAACCACGGCGCAGACGCTCCGCCATGTGTCCGAGGTGCATGTCCTCGTAGTCTATCTCGCCAAGATTGGTATGGGTGCGGAAATCGCAGTTGGTGGAGAATGGCGCACGGAACTTCAGCGCATGGGCAGCCGCCATGTCGCCCTCAACGCTCTGACACGACGACGCGCCCGTCAGAATTCCGACCTGAAAAGGAACGCCAGCCTCGTGAAGCCTTACGGCACGCTTCGACAACTCTCTGAAAATGGCTTTCGGATTGCCGTTTGGCGTAAATCCCGACAATGCCATCATGTCACCGTCGGATATCATCTCCGCAGCCTCGGCTGCGGTTACTCTTCTATAAGCCATAATTTTTGTTTTTATATATTTGCAGACAAAGGTAAGAAAAATATTCAAATAACGAAAGAAATCAGAAATTTTTCGCAAACATGACACACACACGCAAACATGTAGGGCCGCTATTCATAGCGGCCGCAAACAACAAACGCAACCAACCCGTAGGGCCGCTATTCATAGCGGCCGCAAGCAGTAATGCATATTAAAAATATCGATTGCGGATGATATATGCCACGGATTGCTTGCGGCCGCTATGAATAGCGGCCCTACTGGTTTGATTGCGTTTATTGGCCACAGTGCAAACAAAACATCGCATTTCTTTCATTATTTGAATATTTTTCTTACCTTTGCAAATACAATTTTTCAATCAAAAACAATTATGGAACAGACACTTGTAATATACAACACTCTCAGCAGAAGCAAAGAACGCTTCCAACCGCTGCATGCGCCAAACGTGGGCATGTACGTATGCGGCCCGACCGTTTATGGCGACCCGCATCTCGGACATGCGCGACCGGCCATCACTTTCGACATTCTTTTCCGCTATCTCAGACACCTGGGCTACAAGGTGCGCTACGTCAGAAACATAACCGACGTGGGACATCTTGAGCACGATGCCGACGACGGCGACGACAAAATTGCAAAAAAAGCACGCCTCGAGCAGCTCGAGCCTATGGAGATAGCACAGCACTACACAAACCGCTATCACGAGGCTATGGAGGCGCTCAACGTGTTGCCGCCATCGATAGAGCCACATGCCACGGGACATATAATCGAGCAGGAGCAGCTCGTGCAGCAAATTCTCGACAACGGATATGCCTACGAGAGCAACGGCAGCATATATTTCGACATCGAGAAATACAACAAAGACCATAAATACGGCATTCTCTCGGGACGCAACCTCGAGAACATAATAGACGAGAGCCGCACGCTGCAGGGCGTGGGCGAGAAGAAAAACCAGGCCGACTTCGCATTGTGGAAAAAGGCGCAGCCAGAGCACATAATGCGATGGCCAAGCCCATGGAGCGAAGGCTTCCCGGGATGGCACTGCGAGTGCACTGCCATGGGACGCAAATACCTTGGCGACCACTTCGACATTCACGGCGGAGGAATGGACCTCGTGTTCCCACACCATGAGTGCGAGATTGCGCAGGCCGTGGCGTCGCAAGGCGACCAGATGGTGAAATACTGGATGCACAACAACATGATTACCATCAACGGACAGAAA
The DNA here is from genome assembly GCA_902477645.1 of uncultured Prevotella sp. Classification (GTDB taxonomy): domain Bacteria; phylum Bacteroidota; class Bacteroidia; order Bacteroidales; family Bacteroidaceae; genus Prevotella. The sequence goes on from CABSIA010000098.1 coordinate 10,729, forward strand.
ATGGGAAAAAGCCTCGGCAACTTCATCACTCTGGAACAGTTCTTCAAGGGAGACCATCCGTCGCTCGAGCAGGCATACTCGCCCATGACCATCAGATTTTTCATTCTGTCGGCCCACTACCGCGGCACTGTAGACTTCTCAAACGACGCTCTGAAAGCAAGCCAGAAGGGACTACAGAAGCTCATGGACGGCATCAGCGACATGGAGCGCATTACGGCTGCCGACGGCAGCGACACCAACGTCCACCCCTTCGTGACCACCCTGCGACAGAGATGCTACGACGCCATGAACGACGATCTGCAGACCCCGCTCGTTATCAGCACTCTATTCGAGGCATGCCATTTCATAAACACCATCATAGACCACAAGGCGGCCATCAACTCCGAAGACCTCGGAGAGCTGAAATCTACCATGCGGCTCTTCGCTTTCGACATTCTCGGACTCCGTGCCGACAGCAACAGCGGCAACGGCAAACGTGAGGAGGCTTTCGGGAAGGTTGTCGACATGGTGCTTGAGCTGAGGAAAAAGGCACGCAGCGAAAAGAACTGGGCACTGTGCGACGAGCTGCGCAATGCCCTAAACGCCGCCGGATTTGAGGTGAAAGACACCAAAGACGGCTGCGTATGGAAATTGAATTGCTGACGCTGAATCAAAAATAAACTCAAACAACCCCGTA
>CABSIA010000099.1 GCA_902477645.1 uncultured Prevotella sp.
TGGAAGAACCATCACAATTGAGACCGGAAAAGTTGCAAAACAGGCTGATGGTGCAGCTGTCCTGAGAATGGGCAACACCGTACTGCTCGCAACTGTTTGTGCAGCTAAGGACGCAGTTCCGGGTACAGATTTCATGCCTTTGCAAGTTGATTACCGTGAGCAGTATTCTGCCGCAGGCCGTTTCCCTGGAGGATTTACAAAACGCGAAGGCAAAGCCGGCGATAACGAAATTCTGACATCGCGCCTTGTTGACCGTGTTCTTCGCCCGCTCTTCCCATCAAATTACCACGCAGAGGTTTATGTGCAGGTAATGCTGCTCTCTGCCGACGGAGTTGACCAGCCCGATGCCCTGGCAGGCTTTGCAGCCTCAGCAGCCATGGCTTGTTCAAATATCCCATTTGAATATTACATCTCTGAGGTACGTGTGGCACGTGTCAACGGAGAGTATGTAATCGACCCGACCTTCGAGCAGATGAAACAGGCTGACATGGACATCATGGTAGGTGCCACAAAAGACAACATCATGATGGTTGAGGGCGAGATGGACGAGGTTTCCGAACAGGATCTTATCGGCGCTCTCAAGGCTGCTATCGAAGCCATCAAGCCTATGTGCCTGCTTCAGGAAGAGCTTGCCAAGGAGCTTGGCACAGATGTTAAGCGCACATACGACCACGAGATTAATGACGAGGATCTGCGCCAGCAAATTAAGGATGAGCTTTACAAGCCTGCATACGAGACAACAAAGGCTGCCCTGCCAAAGCAGGAGCGCCAGGAGGCATTCGAGAAAATCATCACCGACTTCCTCGAGAAATACGATGCCGGGCACACTGACCTCACAGCTGAGGAGCTTGAGGAGAAGCATGCCGAGGCAATGCGCTACTATGCCGATGTAGAGCGCGACGCCATGCGCCGCTGCATCCTCGACGAGGGCATTCGTCTCGACGGCCGTAAGACCACCGACATACGTCCTATCTGGTGCGAGGTCTCACCTCTGCCAATGCCTCACGGAAGCTCAATCTTCACACGTGGCGAGACACAGAGCCTCTCTACATGTACACTCGGAACAAAACTCGACGAGAAACTCGTTGACGATGTTCTTGACAAGGGCTACCAGCGTTTCCTCCTCCACTACAACTTCCCGCCGTTCTGTACAGGTGAGGCCAAGGCACAGCGTGGCGTAGGCCGCCGTGAGATTGGTCACGGACACCTTGCATGGCGTGGTCTTAAGGGTCAGATTCCCGCGGAGTTCCCATATACAGTCCGCCTCGTAAGCCAGATTCTCGAGTCTAACGGCTCCTCGTCAATGGCTACAGTCTGCGCAGGCACATTGGCGCTTATGGATGCCGGTGTTCCTATGAAGAACCCTGTATCTGGTATCGCAATGGGACTTATCAAAAACCCGGGTGAGGACAAGTACGCCATTCTGAGCGATATCCTTGGCGATGAGGACCACCTTGGCGATATGGACTTCAAGACAACAGGTACCGTAAACGGTCTGACAGCCACACAGATGGATATAAAGTGCGACGGACTGAGCTTCGAAATTCTCGAGAAAGCCCTCATGCAGGCAAAAGCCGGACGTGAGCACATACTCGGCAAGATGATGGAGACTATCTCTGAGCCACGTGCCGACATGAAGCCACAGGTTCCACGTATTGTAGCAATCGAGATACCTAAGGAGTTCATCGGTGCCGTTATTGGCCCGGGCGGAAAAATTATCCAGCAGATGCAGGAAGATACCGGTGCAACCATTACCATCGACGAGATTGACGGAGTTGGCAAGGTTCAGGTCTCTGCTCCTAACAAGGCAAGCATCGACGCAGCTCTTGGCAAAATCCGTGCTATCGTGGCTGTGCCTGAGGTTGGCGAGGTTTACGAGGGTACCGTACGCTCTATCATGCCTTACGGATGCTTCGTAGAGATTCTGCCAGGCAAGGACGGACTTCTCCATATCTCAGAAATCGACTGGAAGCGTCTTGAGACTGTTGAGGAGGCTGGCATAAAGGAGGGTGACAAGATCACCGTCAAACTTCTTGAGATTGATCCTAAGACAGGCAAATACAAGCTCTCTCACAAGGTTCTGACTCCGAAGCCGGAGGGATATGTGGAGCGTGAGCGCCGTCCACGTCCGGAGCGTGGTGAGCGTCGTCCTCGTCCAGACTACAACGGCGAGCGCCCTGAGCGCCGTCAGCCACGCCGCTTCGAGCACCGCAACAACGAGGATTATCACGATCCAATGGCTAACCGTGAGCCAAGAGACTTCAACGACAGCCTCGACCACAACAATGACATAGATTAATCTTCGAATGTCATATATAAAAAGCCTGCAAGTTTGCAGGCTTTTTTTATTAGGTTGTGAGGTAGTAAGGTTATATAGTCTTTAGGCGAGATTACATCTTCACCTCACAACCTTATAACCTTATAACCTCACCAAATGATATGCTGCATTATGCTTTCTCCCTGCGAATGCGGATAAGGCACGAAGCAGACTACCATCAGCAATATCATAACTATCGCCATTATTATCGCCGTGCCCCATGTCACGAGCGATGGCGGTATCTCCCCTAACAGATTGCGGACTTTCTCTGAGCGCAACTCTATGTCATTGTCCGTTTCCATTTTGTTATTTTTTTAAAACTATTTATATCTTTAGTTTCCCAGTTCAAGCTGATTTTTGACAAGATTATAGTATGCGCCTCTATTTTCAATGAGAGAAACGTGGTTGCCTGTCTCAACTATCTTTCCACCGTCTACGACTATTATCTGGTCTGCGTTTTTAACGGTAGACAGCCTATGCGCCACCACAACCACAGTACGCCCTTTGTAAAACTCATCAAGGTTCTCGACTATAGCCCTCTCGTTTTTTGCATCGAGTGCATTTGTTGCCTCGTCCAAGAAAATGAAATCTGGATTCTTATATACTGCACGGGCTATGAGAATGCGCTGTTTCTGACCTTGGCTCAACCCTACGCCGTCTCTACCTATTTTTGTATTGTATCTTAGCGGAAGCCCCATAACGTAGTCATGGATATTTGCTATTTTTGCAGCCCGCTCAAGCCGTACAACATCTATCTCTCCATCATCTACGGCAATGTTGCGGGCTATAGACTCAGAGAATATCACGCCGTCCTGCATAACCACGCCACAATGCCGTCGCCACCATTTCAGGTTGTATTCGTTGATATTCCGTCCTGCTATAGATATTGAGCCAGCCAAAACCTGATAATAACCGAGCATGAGTTTTACAAGTGTTGTTTTTCCGCTACCCGATGCCCCCACTATGGCTGTCACCTTACCCTCCGGAATGTCGAAAGACACGTCGTCAAGGGTTTTCTTCAAAGCATGAGGGTCGTATTTGAAATCTACATTCTCAATTCTGACAGATTTTTCTCCATCAAAAGTTTTCGCCTGGTTTTCTTTCGATTCCTCGTTTTTCCCCTCATGAATCTCGTTTATTCGCTCAAGCGATATCTTCACATCCTGCAGAGAATATATGAACGACATAAACTGCTCAACAGGAGAGTTGAGTTGCCCAACGATATACTGTATGGCAAGCATTGCGCCGAGAGTAATCTGATGGTTTATAACGGCTGTTGCAGCAACTACGGTTATGAGTATGTTCTTTACCTCGTTGATGAATATGGAGCCAGCCTCCTGCGTCTGTTGCAGTTTCAGCGATTTCATCTGAACCTTAAACAAATCTGCCTGAGTGTCTTCCCATTCCCACCGTCTGCGCTGCTCGCAGTCTTGCAGTTTTATCTCCTGCATCGAAGTTATAAACTGGTATGTCTTGTTCTGGTTTATCGCCTGTTGCTCAAATATCTCATAGTCGAGCACCTTGCGGCGTTGCAGGAATGAGGATATCCATAAACCATAGACTATGCTTCCCGCCACAAAAACACCGAAGATCGTTCTGTCGTAAATGAACAACACGATACCGAATATTATGAAACTCAGAAATGTAAATACTATATTCAACACCTGCCCTGTGAGGAAATTCTGCACACGCTCATGGTCTCCTATACGCTGCATCAAGTCGCCCATCAGCTTTGTGTCAAAAAACGACATTGGCAATTTAAGCAGCTTTATGAAAAAATCGCTTACCAACGAGATGTTTATCCTCATGGAGATATGAAGCAACAGCCAACGGCGAATAAATTCCGTTGCCGTTCGTCCTGCGACAATCATCAGTTCACCTAACAACACGAGCCAAATAAAACCTATGTCATTGTATTTTATGCCTATATCCACTATCGACTGGGTAAGGAATGGCATGATTAGCTGAAGCAGACATCCAAGCAAAAGTCCAAGGATTATCTGTCCGAAGTAACGCTTATACTTGCGGACATAGCCAAATAGGAAACGGAAAGAGTGCGTCTCTGCCAGACCGCTCTTTTCATTATTACTGTAGAACTGGGGCGTTGGCTCAACAAGCAAAACAACACCCCTGTCCCCACCTGCTGAACAAGTACTCAGCCAATGGCTGTTGAATTCGTCAAGACTATACCTCACAAGCCCTTTGCCAGGGTCAGCCACACAGAAAGTACGTTCTCTCTTTATCTTATACAACACAACAAAGTGGTTCTGGTTCCAATGAAGTATACAAGGCAAGTGAGCCGTGCACAATCCCTCAATGTCGGTCTTTCCACATACAGTGTGCAGACCAAGCTTGCTTGCAGCCTCGCTAATGCCAAGCATGGAAACGCCTTCTGTGGTGGCAAAGCAAATACCTGACAACTCCTGCAAAGAATACTCTCTTCCATAGTGAGCACATACCATCTGTAGACAGGCTATGCCGCACTGCATAGAGTCGTGTTGACGACAAACTTTTAGAGTTTTTCTCATTATTATTTATTCAAATCAGTCTGGTATCTTTTTTCTGATAGACTCCTCGCTATGCTTGCGCAATGTCCATGTGACAAGCAGCCATGGGCGAAGGCTTGAGCTTTTATACGATATTTGCTGACGATTATAGTAGTTGCCAGTCTCTGTGACGCTAACAGTTTTGCGTATTCCCCAATAGTATGGGAGTCCGAGAGATAGATAAAGTTTTTTATTCACCTGCCATGCAAGCTGCACATGAGCCTCTGTGGGGTTCTTGTACTCTGTATAGCCAAGTGGAGAATAAGAACGCCTGCGCCATGACAGAGTGGAATAAAGGAAGAAATTTCCAAAGTCCCATCTGACATAGTATTCAACGCCGAAAGAGCTTTTGGTGTCTTGTCCGTTGTATTTATCCAAATAGTATAAGGCTGTGGCAGAAACTATAAGATTATTGCCGTTATATTGTGGTGCAAACGACAATGTGGTGCTACGATAGTTTCCGTTGTTACGGTATGACTGTATCTGCAAGTCACCTTCCTGCCTCATATATTGCTCTATCATGTCTTGCGTAAGGCTGTGGCTGCCATCAAAGAAAAACGCCCAGCTCTTTCTCATATAGCTGTATGAGAGATTTATCCTATCACGTTTCGTCGGATTAAGATAAGGATTTCCCTCAAAAACCACCCATGGGTTGGTTGAGTTATTCAGTGTGCCAAGCTGACTGGCACTTGGTAAGAAATTGTTATGACTGTAGCTGAGACGCAGACGGTTCATGCTGTCAAAATTATAATTTAGCGACACCGAGGCACGTGGTTTCCAATAGGCGTTACGTCTGCCACCTGTACGCACGTTAAAATGCTCCAATCCTAAGCTGCCTAAATAATATAATCTCTTCCATGCATTAGAGTATGACAGGTAAGTGTAATTATTCAGCGTAAAGACCTTGGATGACAGATTTTGCGAGGACAGGTAATCAGTATCTTGGATGCGTGTGTATTCCAAGGAATTGCCTACGGTCAAATCACCAGATTTCTCACTGTCATGGTCATAGTCAAGTGTCAGACTGTATTGATCCGCATCTGTTTTTAGACCTATATCGGTATTAGTCTTTGTGCCGGAATACTGTTCCTCGTACCACTGACGGCTGTCGGTTGGCTGATGGGCATAACGTCCGAAGGCAGAAAGGGTACTGCCGTCTTTAAACGTATGCTCGTAATATGCACGGGTTAGATATGCGTGCATTTTGGAACGGTTGCCTGAGGCGGTGTACATCTGCTGTTCGTTGTCGGCTGTGTATGTTCCTTCTGCTGTGTTGCCTGAACTGCCTGTATTGCGGTCTGCATAAAAACCTACGGCAAAATAATCTGTCGTCAAAGGCACCCACTGCGCAAGCAGACTTATGTAGCCATCATGGCTCTTATCTTCTTTTCTGCCGTTAACATGCTTTACGGCATTGCCATTTCGCTCTTCAGAATTATAATCCGTCTTGTCATTCAAGGTATATTTAGCGAAAGCGTTACCGTTTATAGAGAATTTCTTTCTTCCTGTTTCAAAGTTTACACCACCGAAACCGTTACGTAACGGTATATCATGGCGCGTACGCCACTCTTCATAGACATATAGAGGTCGGTTTTTACGCAGCTTGATGTTTATCATACTGGTATATCCCATCTGGAGATAGCGCGCGCTGACAACCTCTGATACTTCTACCGTCTCAATGTCTGCGGGGCTTATCGGGGTGATACCAGAGTTCATTAGACGTCCGTCTATCAGGACAAGAGGGCTATCGCCATTGCGCATATTGACAGACTGATTCGATACATCGACCTGCAGCAGAGGTATCTCAGACAATGCGACAAAAGGGTTTCCTGACGCCTTGGCTTTTTTTGATAGTGTGTATATCAGTCCTGTGGCTGTAGTCTTTGGGATTGCTTTGCCTTCAACAACAACCTCTTCAAGATTTATAGCCGATTTCTGTAATGTCAGGTTAAGTGTGGTGTCTGCCGAAAATGTATCGTTAAGAACAAGTTGGTCATAACCTGCACTTCCCACTTCTATAGTGAAATTACCCTGATGAGGCAAACAGATAGTCTTATTCGCCACATCTGCAATTTCAAACAGCACGGTGCTGTCACTCTCGGTTACACTTATCTCAACCTTTGTTACGGGTTTCGAGTCACTTGTTGTGATATGAAAATTTAGCTTTATCTGCGCTTTTGCCACATTGCATGCCGACAATAAAAGCGAGAGCAGAATCAGGGATTTGTACATAATTGTCTTATTTTGTATACTTCAATTGAATTTGTCTTGCCATATAACTTATCTCAAATTGTGTTTTTAGATGTTTCTTCAATACATTCATATCAACGAGGTCACATGATTGCTGTTTCACAAACATCTTCATACTGCAAGGGCCTCCACAAGTTGGAAAATATGGGCAAGTTTTACAATATTCGGGAATTTTCTGACTATATAGCCGGTTTATTTTGTCTGAATCCCAAACTATTTCACCTGTCGATTGATTAAGAGAACCAAAAGAATTCTCTTTATCAAAAGAAGTTATAGTCGTGCATTTAAATACATTACCGTCATAATTTATGACCGCCTCATTATGTCTATCAGCGAAACAAAGTCCAACTTGACTATCGTAATCAACCACAAAGTCATTTTGAAATAGTTTGTCTATCACATTATAGACCTTATCCATTGCTACTTTTTCCTTATCTACCTGCCATATCTTCTTTAATATAACTTTAGTCCTTAAACGGTCAAGAGACTTTATCTCTTCCAAAATAGAATCAAAACTATCCAATGTCACTTCATCAAAGTTTATTCTTACTGCTACGAATGAGTCTTTGATGACATTCTGTATTCTTTTTATATTTCTGACTGTTGATGAGAAAGCGTCAAAATTCTTATTTGCAGTAAATTTTATTTTATTATGCTGTTCTCTATTCCCGTCTAATGTAATCTGGAAAGTACATCGATAGTTTTTTAAGACATCAAGAACAGATTCTGTAAGAAGTGTTCCATTTGTTGTGAAATCAAGCAAAAGGTCTGTTGAATTGAGACGGCAAACTTCATCAGCTCCAAGAACTATAGATTTTACGATGTTAGGTCTTAGGAAAGGTTCTCCACCGAAAAAAGACAGTTTGAGCATTTTATAAGGATGCTCTAAATAATGTTGTTTAATATTTGTTACAACAGCATCAGCTAATTTGGCTCCCATTGAACTATGAGGTATTTTATTCTCATAACAATACCAACAGGAAAGATTGCAATCTAACGTCGGATTAACTATTAGCTGATACATTGTTGTATCTTCTTTAATTCTACGCAATGATTTTATAGTTTCTGAATATTCGTCAACATCCTTTTCTACAATAAATCTGCTTTCTACAAGGCGATTAAACACATTGGGATATTGGTCATGCAAGTCTTTCAATTTTCCTTCCTTGTATAATGAATAGACTGGCATTGATAACAGAATATGTAAACCACTGACAGAACTGTAGCATAACACCACGTTGGCATCCAATGCTTGGCAGATTTGATATATACTCTTCTTGTATTCCATAAACTGATAAAATATAAAGAAGTCGGAATTAAACAAGCGAGTATGAATTTACCCTCTATATAGAGATTCCGACTTCTTAAACTCATTAAGAATTCAACGACATAACCGACCGTATAGTCGAGCAACTATCGACATTATTTACAACTTCGCAAGATTTTTTTGAATTAATGACAGAGCATGCATCGCCATTATTGATAGCATTGCACTTACCTATGTTATTTATTGTTTTACAATTCTTATTGTTGTCAATAACGCTACATAATTTCCCCGTGTTCGTCTGTGTGCTTCCGTCTCCTCCGTATAACTCGGACATACCATCTCTTGAAATTTGCTCAAGAATGGCTTCTTCTAAAAAATTCTTTTCCATATTTTCTAAATTTTTATTGTTTATATTACATTCCAAGACTCTATCGTTTCTTGTAAGTTACGCCTTTTATACAGTCTGGTCTGTGAGATTATTGTCGACTTTAATCTTTCAAATTTGATAGTTATATTTCGATTTCTCCTTCTGCATACCATCCGTCACCTTGTATCTGGATAATGTAAATGCCAGAAGTCAGAACTGTGAAGTCAGAATTAAGTGATGATGAATAATCTACAATAATGCCATTCTCATCATAAAGAAATACTTCTGCCTCTAAAGACTCATCTCCACTTACTTCTATTTTATGCGTGTCAGAATCATAGACAACTTCAATAGGTAGATGCATTGGGGTGCGGTTTACTTGTTCTTTTTGTGAGGGATAATGCTGGCTATTATATTTCATAATAACAGATTCTTGGTCTGCAAAAGCGATGTTCGCCATTGCCAATAGCAACCCAGCTAAGATAATTAACTTTTTCATTTTCTTTATATTTTTGGTTTAAAACTATCGCAAATTTAATACAAATAAAGTTTTCTACCAAGGGTAAAAGTTTTACGTAAAACTTTTTATTGCGCTAATATATAATAATTTACAAACATCGAAACTTATAAAGTTTTACACAGCCATTAAAAGTTTTACGGAAAGTATGGATTGCTATTTTTATTCACAAACGACACATAAAAAACGCCACCCTTACTATTAGGATGACGCTATTGTTGTGTATCAGAGAAGAACAAAAATATGTTTTTCAAAAATCCTGCATAAGTTTGCGGATATATAGGCCTATATTGGTCTCATGCTCATCGATGCCAAGCTTCTGTCTGATTTCATGGCTTATGATGTAGTGGCGCTTTAGTTGGATATACTCCCCTACTTCTTTTCCACGCAAGCCGATGGCATACAGGCATAGATAGTTTATCTCGTCTATAGACAAGTTATGCTGTTCGAGATATTCCATAAACTTGGGATGCGATGCGACGAAAGCAATGCGTGTGGAGTCCATAAATTTCTTTTTATCATTGCGCACAGACTCAATCCACTTGTTATACGGCTTGGCATAGCTCTCGTTGTTGGTAATCTCTTTTGCCAGAAGGCCGTTGAGCATGTCGAGACGGATTTTGATAACATCCTGAATAGGCTCTGCCAATTCTGTCTGCTTTTGTTGCAGTTCCATCAAATTGTCACACTCATCTACCAACTTAGACATTTCTAATTTAAGGTTTTCTTGTTCCAGCTTCAGTTTTTCATTTTCTTTTTCTACTATGATGCGCTTGGTTCTGTTAAGATGATTGTGATAATATAGCCATCCTGCTATCAGACACAAGCAAAATATGCCACAGAGTGTATACCAAATCACTCTATCCTTGATCTGAATCTCTTTAAGATTCTTTATCTCAAGCTGATAATTATTTTCAGCAAACTGCATACCCTGAGAATGCAGATTGTACTGATAACGCTCAGATAGAGCCGTATAATCCTTATAAGCACTCAGAGCCTGCTGATATTTGCCTTGCTTCTCTAAGATGAAGGATTTTATGGCTGCATATTTTAGAGAATCCATGATGAAACTTTCAGGCTTGACATTTGACAAAATACCCATAGCCTTGTCATAGTCTCCTATTTTCAAATAGCCACGGGCAAAATCCATTGTCTCGTCTATGGTTAATTCCCTATTCTGATTTTTACCTAAAAAGGCTCTGATATCATCTGGCGAGCCGAAATTTATCGTATAAGAGAGCAACGATGGGAATAGAAACACTTCTCCATCGGGATTTTTTTTCATTAAAGGCATACAGATAGATATGAGACTGTCAGCAGCAGATTTGTTCTCCATCATGGTATAACCATGAATAACATTTCTATAACTCTTGATTTCGAATATGTCTTTGCCGATACTTCTATATAAATTTGCAGCTTCAATGTTGTTATGGATATATTCGGGCAACTTGTACTGATTAATATACAATGCGCCCTGAGCGACAAATGTATGTGCTAACAATAAGGTGTCTGAAACTTTTTCTTTTAAATCGCAGGCATGCTGAAAAGAGCTCATAGCGTTGTAGTTATCGCCTTGGTTCTGATAAATCCTACCTTGATAATAGTACGTGCGGAGCTTTTCATCAGGATTTCCTTTCTCAATATAATAATCAATGGCAGGTTGAAGAACATCGAAAGTCGTGGTGTCAATGTAGTTTTTGTCTAACGCTATGGATTTCAACAACGCATATCTGGCAGATGCCTCTTTTCCTTTTACATCTGATGCAGATATGCCATCCAATATAACAAGGGCAGAGTCTGGCTTAGTGCCCAAAAGCTTTTCAGCTCTGTCCATTTGTTCCCATGCCTGTGTATGTCTATCACAGCCAACAATTGCTGCAAAAGCAGCCAACAAAACAACTAAGTTGAGTATTTTACGCAAAATCATCATATATATTCAAATAACCTTAAGACTTTATAAACTTATAACCTTTTTATAACCTTAATTCCGCAACACTATTATAAATATAACTTTTTAAGTACCTGAGCAACAAA
>CABSIA010000100.1 GCA_902477645.1 uncultured Prevotella sp.
AGGTTTCTGCCATCCGTCAGCTTGTTTTGTACGGCTTATGGCACCTGTCCATGCCTCCTCATCAGCCATAGGAACTACGGTCTCAGGAATTATGCGCTTACTGCCCAAGAAGCGGTAGTTCTTGCCGTCAACCCTGAGTATGCCTTCGAGAGGCTTCTCGTCGTTGGTCCAATGTGTTGTCACCCCCCCATTAAGGGTATTGTAAGGCGACCATATAGAAAAATATGGATCAGAAACTACCAACGGCACAGAGGGAAGCCTCAGCGATGTGGCTTTGTAAGGGGTAAACAAATCGGCAGTCTGAGCTTTCGCAATGAATGCGAAGCATACCGCTGCGACTAATGACATCAATAATCTTTTCATTCTTCTTTTTTTTAGGTTTTTATTATATTTATTTTTTATTGTTCTCAAAAAAGTGTCATCCTGTTAACAATTGCTTATCTACCGTAAAAAGACCGCCAGCATCTACAAAAAAACTACTGCTAAACAAATTCTAACTATTACAACTAACTACCAACTATTATATCCAACTTTGCTATTATTTTCTCTTGGCGGGCACTAATCACCATTGCTTAGATTTTCCGATTGCAAAGGAACATAAAAAACAAGAATTAACAGAATATTTACTATTCATATTTGAAAAATATCTGTTCATTTAGCCACAAAATCTGCAAAAAAAGCACGGCAAACAGCCTAATGACTGAATAAAAGCCTAAATGAACAGATTTTTCATGTTTACCTTTTCTTTTTCAATATTTTTATATAACTTTGCCTGCAACTTTCAATAAAAAAACACAAAAATGACACATAGGCTACTTTACCTGATTTTAATTATTGTGGCACTTACCGCATGCTCAAGCAACGACCGTCAGGAAGACTCTTCAGGAGACATCATAGCACTTGGAGCATACCCCTTTGTCACAGAATACAAAGGAACATATTACTACATGCTGCAAACCGACATAGTAGACTCCACAATGTTGTGGGCTACTACAGATTTGGGCAAGCTCGACTTGAAGAACGGTAAAGCCGTGATGACAACCAGGCAGAACAACTTAAGAAATATCTGGTCGCCTGAGCTTCACCGCATAAACGGCAAGTGGTATCTGTATCTCGAGGGTGATGACGGAAATACAGACAACCATCAGATTTATTGCTTTGAAAACCAGTCTGATAACCCAATGCGAGGGAAATGGATACAGCGCGGGCCTATCATGACAAACAAAGAGTGGAATTACGGAATACACCCGACAACAGTTTTGGTCGGAGACCGTCAATACCTGCTATGGTCGGGATGGGAGAAACGGCGCATAGAGACCGAGACACAATGTATCTTCATTGCCGAAATGGAAAATCCATGGACACTGAAATCAGAGAGAATACTCATCTCAAAACCGGAATACGAGTGGGAACGGCAATGGATTACGGCAAACGGACAACGCTCCGCATACCCCATTTTTGTGAATGAGAACCCAGAGGCTTTCCTTTCTCCAGACAAGAAAAAAATAATTGTCACATACTCTGCAAGCGGCATCTGGACAGAATACAACTCGCTTGGCATGCTCTATGCCGAGACCAACAGCAATCTGCTAGACCCACATTCCTGGACAAAAATGAGCGAGCCACAATTTGTCGCCGACAGCACAAGCGGATTATTCGGCACATCGAACATTTCGATAGTGCCTTCACCCGACAAGACAAAAACATATATGGTATACGAGGCGAAACATAAAAAGGAAGAGCACGTCATAATACGCGATATCAGACTAAAGGAGATAACATGGGACAAAAACAGCATGCCGGTGTTCGGCAAGCCGTAAAAACATACAAAAAAACACTATCGCCCGCATGTGCCACCGAAGCCGCTTTCGATGGCACATGCAAGCGGTTGCGTCAGCCATCGAAAGCGGCTGCATTTTTTTAGCAGTATATGGAACTGTTTTTTTAAGATTTTAATTCATAAAAGAAAATTTTGCCATCAGACATACGAGATTGGACTGTCCCCCAAAATTTTCTACTGAGCTCCTATAACTGCTGCTTATCTGCGGCATAATCCTTTGGCAGCACGCCGAATTTAGCCTTGAAACATTTGGCAAAATAAGACGAGGAGGTGAAGCCAACCATAAGTGCGACCTCTGTCACTTTCTCACCACCAGCCAACAGCCTTGCGGCATGGTCAAGGCGGGCGTTGCGCATGTAGTCGACAGGTGTCATTCCCGTCAGTGCCTTTACCTTGCGGTAGAAGCTCGAGCGGCTCATGTTCAATTTCTCGGCAAGCGTATCAATCGAAAACTCGTCATCGCTGATATTTTCCTGCATGTACTTGCCCAGATTCTGCAAAAAGCAGATGTCGCGTCTGCTCATTCCCAACTCACCAGAACCCTGCTCCGTAGTCTCCATGCCATCGATGGAGCGCATACGCTCATGGAACAGGTTACGCATACGCAGCAGGTTCACAATCTGCAAATGCAGCTGCCTTATGCTGAACGGTTTCTCTATATAGATGTCGGCTCCATTCTCCATACCCTCCACCTTCGCCTCGCTGCTTGTCTTTGCAGTAAGCATGATTACAGGTATATGAGAATAGTTGATATCTTCCTTAACACGACGGCACAGTTCCACACCGTCCATGCGCGGCATCATAACATCTGTGATAATCATGTCGACATCGTGATATTGCAGCAAATCGAGTGCCTCTACTCCGTCTTGTGCACGGACAACCTTATACCATTTGCCCAAAGCCTCAGCCGACATGCGTAGCAACTCCTTGTTGTCCTCAACAAACAACACACAGAAATTGCGTGTATCGGCAGGAGTTCCGTCTGTCTCGCCGGTGTTGTCGGCCGCTATATGTACAACGGCATCCGCCACGCTGTCGGAAACTTTTTCATTACATATAGGCAACATCAGCACAAACAGTGCACCGCCACCGTCATTGTCGCTAACAGTCAGGTCGCCTCCATGTGCCGTTGCCAACATCTTAGCGTACGCAAGTCCAAGCCCCGTACCAAGCGAGGCGGCCACGTCGTCATTGCCTATCTGATAATACATGTCAAATATATTACCACGCTCTGAAACAGGAACACCCGGCCCGTCGTCGCCAACTTCTATTGCGAAGGCCGACTCAGAAGTTCTTCTCACAGCCACGCTGACGCTGTGGTTTGAGTATTTCATAGCATTGCCTATCAGATTTACCAGCACCCTTTTTATCTTGTCCACATCGAGAGCCGTAAGGATGTCATCATCTGGCAAGCTGAAAGAGAAATCCTTTCCGTCAACAGACATTGTATGCTCAAACTGCCCACATATATCCTCCATCAGCCCGTTCACACTGCAGTGCCGCTTACACAGATTGACAGTACCGCTGTATTCCGCTTTCTGGAAGTCAAGCAGCTCATTTGTAATGCTCAGCAGATAATCCATGTTACGCTTCATAGACGATATATGCTCACGGCTCTCATCAACAGACAACGCATTTCCTTTATCCAGCTCCTCGCTCATAACCTCCATGGGCAGACTCATCAGAGTGAGAGGTGTGCGTATCTCATGCACAAGGTCTACAAAGAACTGTATCTTAGACTTGAACATCTCGCCTTCTTTGCGCACCTTGTATTCGTGCATCTGTCTCTCATAACGCCTTCGTATAATGCGGCGTGAACGCAGGAAAACGCCCCATCCTGCAAGTGCCGCCAAGACAACATACACAAGCCACGCCCATACCGTGCGGTACCATGGCGGCAGAACCACAATCCGCAGGGTTAAGATTTTGGCATCGTTTCCATCACCGCACCTCAACAGCAGCTCATAGTTGCCAGGACTAAGGTTTGTATATGTTATCTCTGACGATGTGGCGCCACGTATCCAACTATTGTCAACACCCCTCATCATGTAGTCATAACGCACCGGCGGCATGTCGCCATATTGCGATGTAGACAGATGAATTGTGAAAGTGTTGTCTGAATATGGCAGACTGATTTCCTCCTGCATATAGAGCAGCAAATTCAGCCCGAGCCTCTCAAGCTCCGCGTCGCTGTTGTCGAGATAAGGGAAACTGAGCGACAGAGGGTAGACGTTAGTAAGGACATCATTAGATTTCATCCTCTTTGGATTGAACGTGAAGAAACCGTTACCGCTGCCGAAAAGCACTCTGCCGCCGGCAAGACGGCACGACGACCACATGGCTGGCATAAAATCCGTATTGACGTTGTAGGTGTAGAGCTTTGCCTCTTGCGGATTGCCAGACGTGGCGACACGCACAATAACATCGTTAAGTCCTATCCACATTTTTCCCTGCAGGTCTTCCTCCATGAAAAGAACAGTCTTGTTCCACAATGCAGGGACATCAAGCGACACAAACTTCGCCGCGTCTTCGTCATATTTGAACACGCCCAATCCTTGAACCGCAACCCATAAAACGCCCTTGCTGTCAATGTTCATTGCCGTCACAGGAGATGTACCAATTACATTCAGGCCAATCTCATAAAAAATGTCATCTTGCTTAGGACGCATAAAGACACCGCGGTTCTTGGTCCCTGCCCACAGGCGGCCTTGTCTGTCCTCCTTCATACACACGAAAGCTGTCTCCTGGCTCAGGCTGGAGAAAGTCATAAACCGCTCAGTAGCAGGCTCAAACCGGCATAGCCCCCAATTCGTCAGCACTAATATTTCGCCACTACTCATGCGGTAGACACTGTTTATATCATTGCTTATAACGGAATATGGCTTGTCTGCATTGTATGTATAGCTTTTTACCATGCCTGTAGATGTATCGAGCACACGTAAACCCGAATGACGAAGACCTATCCAAAGAAATACACCATCAGCAGTAATAGATGTAATCTCGTCATTGATCTCGTTAAGCGGAATGTAACTCATCTCACCGGTAGCAGTTTTGTAAAATCCAAGTCCACGGTCGGTTCCAACCCATACGCCTTTTTTATCGGCCGAGGGACACAAAGCCCTGACATAGTTGCACAAGCCTCTGCGCATGGTTGACGGAAGACTTACGAAGTCGAATGCGTCTGACTTAAACGGCACATAGCAGATATCTGTAGATGTAACAACTATAAGACTGCCGTCAGCATCCCAGCACAAATCGTTCACATTGTGATCAAGAAGTCCGTATGCATACGATCCGGTAGAATCCAGACGGATTGTCATACCTGTAGCAGTGTCATACTTCCATACACCGTCGGTAGTACCCAAAAGAAGAGTGCCATTATTGCCAGCCAGCAGACAATTGATTATGCCCGGGACCGCATTTCGCGTCTTACAGACAACAGATCGGGTACGTGTGTCAAGACTATATAGTCTGGTACTCAAAGAAAGCCAAATATCCTTTCCTGACACCGCCATGCAGATCTTGTTCTTGTCTGCCACATACTCTGGCAGCTCGCAACTGTAGAAAAACCTTCCGTCTGGATAGAATACAGAAACACTGCCCAAGAGACTGACCGCATATACAAGTCCGTCATTTCCCACAACCATATCGGAGAAGAAAATTCCATGACGGCTATCCTGTTGCAGCTTGCCGTCCGTTGGATTCAGCACAAACAAGCCCTGCCCTTGAGTACATATCCATATTGTACCGTTGCCGGCTGTCACAATCTTCTTCACCACAGAACTGATCCGCACACCATATTTGGTCTTATACGGAAATGGGGCAACAGTATTGCTCTTGCGGTTGAACACAAACAAACCAGCAGTTCCACAGAACCATATATCATCACCGGACTCATATATAGCATTCACATTGCTCGTCTCATTTGAGTGGCGCATACCGGCAGTGTTGCGGAACACAGACTTACCGTTACCATCAAAGCAGTTGAGTCCTATGGATGAGCCTACCCACAGAAATCCATACTTGTCGCGCATGGCACACAAGGGAGCATTGTCACGAAATTTATCTGTGTTGGCAAACTGGCGAAACACATTGTCACCTCTCATTGAAATGCAGCAAAGTACCAACAATAGAGCTGTTGCCGCCAGACACCGGTTAATAGTTATGTTAAGCATATTTGTAGTTTCTAAGGTTGTTAGCGTTCTTGGTTTGCAAAGATAATACAAAATTTCTGTTAAGCGAAGAGAATGCAAATGTATTTGTATTCTTGAGCATGAGAAATTTGTTTAAACGATTTGTGCTTATCTGCCCTCCCCTGTCAAAATACTGTTGTGTCGACAGCTACAGGCGCTACACCTTCCTTCGTGATTTTTACGGGTTTGATATATCCCTGCTCATCGAATTCCATTTTGTCTATACATACCTGCCTTTCATTGGCATCTGTACATCCCAACGGTCTACGGTGGTAAACTATGTAATGCTCATCCTTGCCTGGTACGCTTATCACCGAATGGTGCCCGGCACCAGTAGCCACATTTGTGTCTTGCTGCAATATTTTCCCTATGCGTTTGAACGGTCCCATAGGAGAGTCGGCAATCGCATAGGCTACACTGTAGTCGGGACCTCCCCATCCTCCTTCAGACCACATGAAGTAATATTTACCGTTGCGTTTCATCATGAACGGACCTTCCACATATTTCTCAGGAGTCACCTCCTTGAAAATCTCTCCGTCCTCAAAAGGTACAATGCTCAATAGGTCATTACTCAGACGAGCTATATTGCAGTGTCCCCAACCACCATAATATATATAGTATTGCCCATCGTCGTCTCTGAACACGAATTGGTCTATGGGCTGTGCTCCATTCACGATTTTGTTTATAAGCGGCTTGCCAAGCGCATCCTTGTATGGTCCTTCGGGTGAGTCGGCTATGGCTACGCCAATACCTCCGTCCTGGTCATTATTCTGTATGTCATTGCCTCCGAAAAACAAGTAGTACTTGTTGTTGGCATTAATTACAGATGGTGCCCACAAGGCATATTTCACCCATTTTACGTCTTTTATAGACAGTACCTCTTTATGTTTTTTCCAATGCACAAGGTCTCCCGAAGAAAAAGCATCGAAATGTGTCTGCAAATTGTATGTTTGGTTGATGGCGTCTGTTTTTCTGTCCAAATCACTTTTATAGAGAAATCTGTCATCGCCGTGCTGTGATGACAATGTGGGGAATATCCAGTAAGTATCTCCATACACAATGCCTTCAGGGTCGGCGTACCATCCCGGGAATACAGGGTTTCCTGCCAGCTTTATTCCTGTCTTGGCACTTAAATCTATATCGCTCATCTCCGCAAACAGCTCTATCATACAGGCATTGTCTATCAGGTTTGAGAAGCTGTTCTGCCCATATTCTGCCCAATCAGAGCCAAACAATCCGTCTTTGTTTCGAGAGTAGTTCCACGCAAAGTCAGCATTATCCATCATCGACTTCACATAACGTGGATTTTGGTCAATCTCAAATAAAGCTTTGAAGCCTCTGAATAGTATAACGTTGAACCATGGAGTTGAAGGATAAAATCTTTGTTCGCTGTTTCTTATAATCTTCTTAGCCGTGCAGAAATACTCATACGCACCTTTTGCTGTGAACTGAGCGTCGCGCAGATAACAAACATCGCCAGTTTTCTTGTACAGCAAGACTGCAGCCTGTATCATCTGTCCGCTGTTGTAAGTGAACTTGGCACGTTCTACATTGCCTTTTAGGTTTATGTTGTCCCAATAAACGCCATCTTTAGGGTCGCGCAGATTTTTCTTTACCCATTGATAAGCTGCTATAGCCTGCTCTAAATAGTGTTTTTCCTCTGTCAGTTCGTAGAGTTTCATACACAATACCGCAGCAGGTGCATTTGAGCAAGTGTTTTTTGATGTGCGCTTCTGTTCGCACCAATATATACCACCGCCAAGCTCTTTGTCCCATCCAGAGAAGATGTACTTGTGCATCGTTTTAGCAAGATTCAGGTATTTAGAATCTCCAGTTGCTTCATAATAGTCACAAAAATCCAGTGCCACCCAGACATTATCGTCGTAATAGCGGTCGCTTTTACCGACAAACGACGGGTAAGACTGATAGCACTCCGGTTGCCTTGTCTTGTCCCAATATTTATCCAACCCCGGCTTTATCCGCTTTTCAATCAGTATCTTATATTTCCGGTCACCCGTGATTTTATATAACGACACACAGCCTGAGAAGAAAGTTGAATATGGCCAAAGGAATGATGTCTCCTGCTGTTTCACTCCTCCGCCGTTTATCGTATATGTGATTTCCTGTTCCAGGTTTCTCGGGTAAGTCTCGGTCAGCAACTTGTGTTTGGAGACATTGTACAATTTCAACACCGTACTCAACAATGTATCTGCTCTTCCTACAGACTGCGGATTGGCCAACTCACGTGCCTGCAATAAAGCCGGCAGCAGCAATAACAGGAAAACAGACACTAATTTCTGATTTAATATTCTCATTGATGTATAAGGTTTAAGTTTAAAATAAACACCTAACGGAATAGCAAATTTGAGTAAAGCGTAGCGAACAGACTGAAAAAGCGTTCGTTACGCTATATTTTTCTCTTGTTCAAAAGCCAAGAAGAGACAGAATATGGACAAACGCAGCAAAAGTTCAGTTACTTTATCATTACCCGTGCGATGATGCAAATTTCTTGCGAAACCTAAATTTTGCATCGTTTGGCGTTATGTGTCGTATCTGTCGGTAACTCACTATGAATTAATTTTGTAACCAAAAAAAAGTGAGTTATGAGAAGTACATTTAAGGTATTGTTCTACGTGAAGAAAGGCAGTGAGAAACCCAACGGCAACCTGCCTTTGATGTGTCGCATTACGGTGGACGGAGAGATTAAGCAGTTCAGTTGCAAGATGGATGTTCCCTTGCGCCTGTGGGACGTGAAGAACAACCGTGCTTCGGGTAAGAGTGCCGAAGCGCAAAGAATCAACCGTGCCGTTGACAAAATCAGAGTGGAGATAAACCGCCGTTATCAAGAGTTGATGCAGACGGACGGTTATGTCACTGCTGCCAAGTTGAAAGATGCCTATCTCGGCATCGGTATCAAACAGGAAACCTTGCTAAAACTGTTTGAACAACACAACAGCGAATTTGCCAAGAAAGTGGGACACAGCAGGGCAAAAGGAACATTCCGACGTTATGTTACCGTCTGCAAGCACATCCGTGAGTTCCTACCCCATACCTACAAGCGTGAAGATATTCCGTTAAAAGAGTTGAACCTCTCGTTCATCAACGACTTCGAGTATTTCCTGCGTACTGAGAAAAAATGCCGCACCAATACCATTTGGGGCTACATGATTGTGCTGAAACACATTATTTCCATAGCGAGGAATGACGGTCGTCTGCCGTTCAATCCCTTTGCAGGGTACATCAACTCTCCCGAAAGCGTGGACAGAGGGTATATTACGAGAGAGGAGATACACACAATGATGAACACCGATATGCCCGACAAGACACACGAGCTTGTCAGGGATTTATTTCTGTTCTCCACCTTTACAGGTTTGGCATATTCCGATGTCAAGAACCTTACGGAAGACAACCTGCAAACATTCTTTGACGGAAATCTGTGGATTATCACCCGAAGAAAGAAAACTAACACGGAATCCAATATCCGATTGTTGGATGTTCCCCGAAAGATAATAGAGAAGTACAGGGGTATGACAAGAGATAATAAAGTATTCCCCATGCCGAGTAACACGACTTGCAACAAGAAGCTGAAAGCCATTGCCAAGTTGTGCGGTATAAAAGTCCACTTGACCTATCATGTAGCAAGACATTCGGCAGCGACCACTGTGCTGTTATCCAACGGAGTACCCATTGAAACCGTCAGCCGACTTTTGGGACATACCAACATAAAAACGACCCAAATTTACGCAAAAATCACAGCCCAAAAGATTAGTCAGGATATGGAAACATTGTCGCACAAACTGGAGGATATGGAAAAGAACATTTGCAATGCCATTCAGTAACCCTTAAATCAAACGATAATGAAAGAGGAAAGAAACATCATAACAATGAACGAGTTCGGCAATGTAGTTATGCCGAAAGATATACAGGCAACCGCCATGAGTGAGTGGGAGCTTTGCGAGTTGTTCAATGTAACCGCCCCGACTATCAGGGCAGGGATAAAGACACTCTGCAAGAACGGCATTCTGAATGAGTGTGAGATAAGGCATACCATCCGACTGTCCGACAAGTGCAGCATGGAGGTTTACAGCCTTGAAACGATAATCGCCCTTGCGTTCCGTATCGGCACATACAGTGCGAAGCAGGTGCGCAATGCCGTTCTTGAAAGACTGTACTTGCGAAAAGAGAAAACAAGCATCTTCTTTTCGCTGAACACCAACGGCATAGCCAAAGCCGAATACTTCTCGTAGCTGAATTGGTTGCACGACTGACGGAATCCATTCATTCAGTCACGAATAGAGTAATCAAGCCAGCGTGTCAGCATATAATCTGACCGACATATCAACAGGAACTCCAATTTTTTCTCCCGAAAAGCGTAATCCCCACATTCGTTTTTTGGGAGTTTTTTCGTCTGTCCTGCCCGACTTCCGTTCCAAACCATTGAAAGTTTTTTCTTCGGGGGCTATTTGTCACCGTTCTGCCGCGTTTTGCGTAACAACTTATCCGATAAATGCTTATACTTTTGTAGCTGGTATTTTTCAAACTTAAAACCATTTGATTATGTCAGCTAACAAACAACAAGACAGCCACAGACCGCCATCGGATGGTGGCATGGCAAAGGAGGAATTCATCCGAGTGGGGACTACGCTTTACAAGATTGTGGAGCAGCCCAAACTGAACGGAGGGTATGTAAGGAAACGCATAGCATGGAACAACGAAACCCTGCGCCAAGACTACGGCAAGGACTACATCGGCAGCGTTCCCAAGTATGACGGCTTCTGCACCGTACCCGAACACATCGGCTACCATCCCGTGGTCGGCAAGTTCCTTAACCTCTATGAACCGATAGACCACCAACCTAAAGAGGGCGATTTCTCGCATATCCAATCTTTGGTAGGTCACATCTTCGGGGAGCAATACGAGTTGGGCATGGACTACCTACAACTGCTCTACTTGTACCCCATTCAAAAGCTGCCTATCCTGCTGTTGGTATCAGAGGAACGCAACACAGGCAAAAGCACATTTCTGAATTTTCTAAAACTCCTATTTCAGAACAATGTAACCTTTAACACCAACGAGGATTTCCGTAGCCAATTCAATTCCGACTGGGCCGGCAAACTGCTTATCGTGGTGGACGAGGTGCTGCTCAACCGTAGGGAGGACAGCGAGCGGTTGAAGAACCTAAGCACCACACTTTCCTACAAGGTGGAAGCCAAAGGCAAAGACCGTGACGAGATAG
>CABSIA010000101.1 GCA_902477645.1 uncultured Prevotella sp.
GGGCCTGTACTTTCGGCATCCTCGCCGTATGGCAGAGGCTTAGGCTCAGGGGCTCCGACCTGCGACGGATGATAGACATGCGGATGACGGAATATAAGCTTGTCAGACAATGCGTTGCAGACATCGGCAATGTCGAAATCTCCATTCTCGCCGCCTATGCGCGAATAGAAACAAATGTGCAAGAGCACGTCGCCCAATTCTTTGCAGATGTTGTGCGTGTCGTTTTTTGAGATGGCGTCGGCAAGCTCAAAAACCTCCTCTATGGTGTTCGGGCGAAGCGACTTGTTGGTCTGTTTTCTGTCCCACGGACATTTCACCCTCAGCGTGTCCACAACGTCAAGCATTCTGCCGAACGCCTTTAATTTTTCTTCACGTGTATGCATCTTTTGTTATATATGAAGTAGGGTCGCTATGCATAGCGGCCGCAATTTGCCGGTCACCATTTGGTTGCGCCTTGCTTGCAGCCGCTATGCATAGCGGCCCTACGAAGCCTGATTTATGTAATATTTGTGCAAAGATAATGGTTTTCGGCGAAAAATTAGTAATTTTGCATCGATTTTAATAAAGAAAACAAGTAAAAGAAAATATTATATGGAATTAGCAAGCAAATATGACCCACATGCAGTGGAGTCGAAATGGTATCAGTACTGGCTTGACAACAAGCTTTTCAGCAGCAAACCCGATGGCCGCGAGCCATACACAATAGTTATTCCTCCACCTAACGTGACTGGCGTGTTGCACATGGGACACATGCTCAACAACACCATTCAGGACATTCTTGTGCGCCGTGCGCGTATGGAGGGTAAAAACGCATGCTGGGTGCCGGGCACCGACCACGCCTCCATAGCTACCGAGGCAAAAGTCGTTAAGCGACTCGCTGAGCAGGGAATAAAGAAACACGATCTTACACGTGAGGAATTCCTGAAGCACGCATGGGACTGGACCCACGAGCACGGAGGAATAATCCTGAAACAGCTCCGCAGGCTCGGAGCCTCATGCGACTGGGACCGCACGGCATTCACCATGGATGAGAAACGGTCTGAAAGCGTCATAAAGGTTTTCGTAGATTTATACAACAAGGGACTCATTTACCGTGGTCTGCGCATGGTAAACTGGGATCCGAAGGCTCAGACTGCATTGAGCAACGAAGAGGTAGTTTACAAAGACGAGCAGTCTAAGCTGTATCATCTGAAATACTATGCCGCCGACATCGAGACTTTGGAAAATGAGGAGGCCCTTGCCGCAGAGGGCAACATCATTCACAAAGACGGCAAGGGCTACTACGCCGTGGTTGCCACCACACGTCCTGAGACCATTATGGGTGACACCGCTATGTGTATAAATCCTAAAGACCCTAAAAATCAGTGGCTTAAGGGACACAAGGTCATCGTGCCGCTGGTTGGCAGAGTGATACCAGTAATCGAGGACCGCTACGTAGACGTTGAGTTTGGCACAGGCTGTCTTAAGGTTACTCCTGCCCACGACACCAACGACTACATGCTCGGCAAGACCCACAACTTGGAAACAATCGACATCTTCAACGCCGACGGAACAATTTCAGCAGAGTCGCCTCTGTACGTAGGCATGGACCGTTTCGACTGCCGCAAACAGATAGCCGCCGACCTTCAGAATGCCGCACTCATGGAGCGCATCGAGGACTATAACAACAAAGTTGGCTACTCTGTGCGCAATCCTGACACAGCAATTGAGCCACGTCTCTCGCTGCAGTGGTTCCTCAGCATGCAGCATTTTGCCGACATTGCTTTACCACCCGTTATGGAGGGCGAGATGAATTTCTATCCTGCAAAATATAAGACAACATACAAGAACTGGCTCGACAACATTCAAGACTGGTGCATCTCGCGTCAGCTCTGGTGGGGACACCGCATTTCTGCCTACTTCTATGGTGGGGGCAACGATGACTTCGTTGTGGCCGAGACAGCCGAGAAGGCACTTGAGCTGGCACAGCAGAAAACCGGCAACAACAGTCTGAAGGCTGAGGATTTGAAACAGGACGATGACGCACTCGACACATGGTTCTCGTCATGGCTGTGGCCTATCTCACTCTTCGACGGAATAAACAATCCGGGCAACGACGAGATCAATTATTACTATCCCACAAGCGACCTCGTAACCGGCCCGGACATCATCTTCTTCTGGGTAGCCCGAATGATTATGGCTGGCGAGGAATACATGGGCAAATTCCCCTTCAAGAACGTTTATTTCACAGGCATCGTACGCGACAAGCTCGGACGCAAGATGTCTAAATCGCTCGGAAACTCACCCGACCCAATTGAATTAATTGAGAAGTTTGGCGCCGATGGCGTGCGTATGGGAATGATGCTCTCGGCCCCAGCCGGAAACGATATCCTGTTCGATGAGAGCCTGTGCGAGCAGGGACGCAACTTCAACAACAAGATATGGAACGCATTCCGACTCGTAAAGGGTTGGCAGACTGCGGAAATTGAGCAGCCCGAGGCAAACAAAGTTGCCGTAGAATGGTTCGACGCAAAGCTCAAAGAGGTCAACGCCGAGGTCAACGACCTGTTCAAGAAATACCGCATCTCAGAGGCTCTGATGGCTGTCTACCGGCTATTCTGGGACGAATTCTCAAGCTGGTATCTCGAAATGGTAAAGCCTGAATATCAGAAACCGCTCGACAAGGCGACATTCGACGCCACACTCCGTTTCTTCGAGACTCTACTCAAAATGCTCCATCCGTTTATGCCTTTCATCACCGAAGAGTTGTGGCAAAACATCTATGACCGCAAAGACGGCGAGTCCATCATGCGCGACAAACTCGAGCTTGAGGCTCCAACAGACAACGAGCTGAGACTAATAGCAAACATCGAAGTATTGAAGCAGATAATCGGCGGCGTGCGTACCATCCGCAATCAGAAAAACATCTCGCCACGTGAGGCCCTTAAACTTCAGATTGTTGGCACCAACGGACTCAGCGACTTCAACTGCGTATTGTCAAAAATGGCTAATGTAGATGAGATAGCCGTAGTGAGCGAGAAGGACAGCACAGCATCTGCCTTCATGGTAGGCACTACAGAATATGCCGTGCCACTTGGCGACAAGATTGACGTTGCGGCCGAAATCGAGAAGGCAGAGACACAGATCAAACACCTTGAGGGATTTCTTGCCGGCATCAACAAAAAACTCTCCAACGAGAAGTTTGTCGCCAATGCTCCCGAGGCTGTGGTGGCTCTCGAGCGCAAAAAGAAGAGCGACTCAGAGGAGAAAATCGCAGCCCTGAAGGAAACCATCAACGAACTGAAAAAATCATGCTAAGACGATTTTCACTCATAGCCGCCATCGTGACGGCATTAACCCTATTTGTTTCATCCTGCTCACACGACCACGGGCAGGATGAAACTATTTCCGCTCAAAATGCAATTCTGATATTCATGCCCTGGAGTGGCTCCGAGACCTCAAAAGGCCTATACTACAATCTGCAGAAAAACCTCAGCGATATAGAGAGTGCCATTGTAGCCGACAACGGACTCGGAACCACACAGGTTTTCGTTTGTCTCGCCAACAGCCATACCGAGACATGGCTGTACGAAATTACTTACGAGAATGCCGCTTGCAGCCATAAAACCATAGCAAGCTACAACTCTAAGGACTGCGCCACCGCCAACGGTATTTCTGCAATAATAAACGATGTAAAAAAACACACACAGGCACCACAACTTTCCATGATAATAGGATGCCACGGCTCTGGATGGACATCAAAAAGCGATTGGCAAAACTATCCATACAAAGCCAAGCCATGGAAAAACTTATACTCAGGCAACGCCAATACCACATATCCGTTGACACGATTTTTCGGAAGTGTAAACGATATGGACTATGCCATCGATATAACAGCCCTTGCCGAGGGCATAGCGGCAACAGATACAAAAATGCAGTACATATTATTTGACAACTGCTACATGGCAAACATCGAGACTGCATACGAGCTGAAAGAAGCAACAAACTATATAATTGCATCTACAAGCGAAATTTTTGCAATAGGCATGCCATACGAGAAGATGTGGAAATATCTGGCCATGCCGGCTCCCGACTACAAATCGATAGTAGACGCTTATTACAATTTCTACGCCTCTTACGACTATCCCTACGGCACTTTGTCGGCCATAGACTGCACAGCCATTGACGCACTTGCCCAGACAATGAGACAGATAAATGCCACATACACCTTCGCCCCTACCCTGACCGACAGCCTGCAGATACTCGGAGGATTCGAGCCAACCATATTTTACGATTTCGGTGACTATGTGGACAAGCTTTGTGGTGACGACAAACTAAAACAGCAATTCAACAGCCAGCTTGCCAAGGTTGTTATTTACAGCAAGACAACTCAACAAATTTACTCTTATATTTATTCGTATTCGGGACCAAAAAGAATTACCGTCAATCATTTCTCAGGCATCACGACATCTGCGCCAAGCACCAATCCGGTAGCAACGAAAGGGCTGGGCAGGATGAAGTGGACAATAGACACCACCAGACAGTAATACGCTATATATATGACAGAGGTATGGATATGCGCCGCTGGACTCTTTGGCGCGACAATAATAGGAGCAGTGCTCGGATTTACCGTAAAAAATCTGTCGCACAGAGCCAACGACATGATACTGGGCTTCTGTACCGGTGTTATGCTTGCGGCGTCTGTAGTGGGACTCATAATGCCCGCATTCGACCAAAGTCCTTCCAGCCATTGGTGGATAATAGCAATTAGCGTAATGGGCGGCGCAATGTTTCTTAACATCCTCGACCTCGTCACCCCTCACCTGCACCACCTTACAGGCATCGACCCCGAGGAACACAGCCACAACAGCACCATCAACCGCATACTGCTGTTCGTAATGGCAATAGCCCTTCACAAATTGCCCGAGGGCATGGCGGCAGGAGTGAGCATGAGCGATGTTGCCGACGGCACCGTCTCGTGGGCTGTGTCTTTTGGCATTGCACTGCAAAACATTCCGGAGGGAATGGTTGTCATAGCTCCTCTGCTTTTGGCCGGAGTCAGCCGCATGCGCACCTTCGTCATTTCCGTTGCCATCGGCCTGCTTGAAGTCACCGGGGTTCTCGCCGGTTTTACCCTCGGCTCCCTTTCATCAGCTCTTCTTCCATCCATGCTCGCCTTTGCCGGGGGAGCCATGCTCTACGTCACCTCCGATGAGATGATACCCGAGACCCACGCCCACGGTTACCAGAAACAAGCCACATACGCACTTATCTTAGGATTTATCACCCTTATTCTGCTCGAAAAACTATGTGAGGTTTAAACATATTAGAAGCTTAATCTCTTAATATGGCTTTTCCGACATGTCGTTCTTCTAAAATATTGCCGAAAGCATTTCGGGCTGTCGCCCACGGCATTGAGAGGGAGACTGGGAGGGCGGAATTTTAATCTGCACAAAGAAAAAGGCGGTTTCAAAAAACCGCCTCCCAATTAAGCCTTCCAAAGTCCGTGAAGGTTACAATACTCTCTGGCACAGACAAACTCCTCGTCTGTATAGAACACAGCCTCTGGCTTTTCTCCAGGCTTAAGCTCACGCCTCAACACTGACGTTGGCGTAAGCAGCTCTATCCACTGAATATAGTGCTCGGCAAGCATAGGATGGTCTACACTACCAACCTTTACACGATAGCCGCCATCAATTTTCTCTACTACGGGCACATGTTTCTCCATGGCGCCGTCTGTAGTGTTTCCTTTGAGCAAAATCATAGGTTTGCCACAGCACACAAGCTCACCGGCTCCTGCATTCAACACTTCAACAACATTGCCGCAAATAGGGCAACGGTAGATTTCTCTAAGTTCTCTCATAATATCCCCTTTCTTTTGTTATTAGTTATTATTTTGTTAACAACCAAATGCATTGATGCTGCAAATATAGCATAAATGTTTTCTACGGCAAAATATTTTTCTTAATTTTTAGTTTAGAAGTTTAAAGTTTTAATGTTTTAATGTTTAATGTAGAATGTCTCATGGTTTAAAGACTATTTGCATTAAACTTTAAACTCAATTAATCCGTGCATTTAACAAAAATTACAGGACAAAACTTTGTACTCGCAAAAAGTTTACTATCTTTGCACTTAATTAAAAACGTAAAGCAAATGAGAATGAAAAATAAATTAATGACATGTATCAGCATGTTAATTCTGCACGCAGTTCCCGCACAGGCTGACAGTAACGGTAAGTTTGTGCCGTTTAAATACGGAGACTTCAACCAATGGGTGACACGAAACATAAAAGAATCCGGCATTATTGGCGGCGACACAAAAACGCTGTATGAGATTGGGCCAACACAGACAATAACAGACAACACACCTTACACAAACAAGGGTGGGTCTCCCTGGGGCACGTCGAACGTTATGGCAAAAGTGTCGGGAATTACAAAGACAAACGTGTCGGTATACCGTGACCGTAGGGGTAGCGGATATTGCGCAAAACTTGAGACGCACATTGAGCAGGTAAAGGTGCTGGGGCTGATAAACATAAAGGTGCTTGCCGCCGGCTCAATTTATCTCGGCGACATGAAAGAGCCTATCACTGGTACAAAAGAGGGACCAATGGCACTAAACTGGGGAATACCTTTCACTCTGCGCCCAAAGGCACTGCGCTTTGACTACAAAGTGGCTGTAAGCGGTGCTGCAAACAGAATAAAGCAGACTGGATTTAGCGGAAAGAAAACAGTGGCGGGCAAAGACCTATGCATGGCTATGCTGCTGTTGCAGAAACGTCATGAGGACGCTCAGGGAAACATTACGGCTAAGCGTGTGGGCACGGTGGTGGTGACTTACGATAAGTCAACAGGTAAATGGATAGACGCCGCCACATACCCTATACATTATGGCAACATAACTGGGCAGAAAGGATACAACGCTTCGCTCATGGGACTGCGCTCCACCGATTATGCGCGCAACAGCCACGGCAAGAGCGTTATTGTGAAAGAGACAGGATGGGCCGCTGCCAATGAGACACCAACACACATCGTTGTGCAGTTCTCTTCGAGTCATGGAGGCGCATACATCGGCACACCCGGCAACACGCTGTGGGTAGACAATGTAGGACTGGTTTATTAAAATATGTAGGGCCGCTACATGTAGCAGCCGCAAGCAAAAAATGAATATTACATAACATGCGAAAAATCAAGCCAATTATATTTACAATATTATTTCTCGCAACCTCACTGACGGCTGTGGCCGCTGACACTCTGTTTACCGGGAGAGCAGATTTCCAACCTGCCTTGTTGTGTGGCAGGTTGGAAACCTGCCCTCCCAGCACAACAACCGACAGCACAAAGATTGTAAAGAAGTCGTTTGTATCTAAATTCCTCGACTATTTCAACGATGCCAACAAGGAGAAGAAGAACAAGAAATTTGACTTCAGTATAATTGGCGGTCCGCACTATAGCACCGACACTAAGCTCGGGCTGGGACTTGTGGCGGCAGGACTTTACCGCACCGACTGCAATGACTCAATCCTTCCGCCGTCAAATGTGTCGCTATACAGCGATGTGTCTACGGTGGGCTTTTGGCTTATCGGAATACGAGGTACTAACATTGCTCCAAAAGACAGATACCGCCTTATGTACACGGTGTATATCTACTCATTCCCTGCCGACTTCTGGGGAATGGGCTACGGGCAGGGAAACAACCCTGAAAACAAAAGCGAGATGAAACGATGGCAGGCTAAGGTGAGCGCGTCGTGGCTTTTCCGTCTTGCCGACAATCTGTATGCAGGCCCTACTGCGGCTTATGACTATGTGAAGGCAAGCCGTATTGACCGCCCTGAGCTTCTGTCGGGCATGGACAGAAAGACATGGAATGTGGGATTTGGCGCAACGCTAATGTACGACTCACGCGATGTACTTACCAATCCGCACAAAGGAGAATATATTTGCCTTACGCAGAATTTCCGTCCGAAATTTCTCGGCAACACATACGCTTTCAGCACAACGGAGCTGCAGGCGAGCATTTACCGCAAAATGTGGAAAGGAGCAATCATTGCCGGCGACCTACGCACAACACTAAACTTCGGAAATCCGTCGTGGGGCATGATGGCTCTGCTCGGAAACTCAAACTCTATGCGCGGATATTACGAGGGACGTTATCGTGACAAACATAAAATTGAGACACAAGTGGAGCTACGGCAACATGTATGGAAACGCAACGGCATTGCCGTATGGGCTGGAGCAGGCACAGTATTCCCCAAGTTCAGCAAACTTCGTACAGACAAAATTCTTCCTAATTACGGCATTGGCTACCGTTGGGAATTTAAGAAAAACGTCAACGTCAGGCTCGACTATGGTTTCGGGAAATCCGGGCAAAGCGGTTTTTTGTTTAATATAAATGAGGCGTTTTAGCCCCCCTGCCCCCTGTGTGTGGGGTGACTAATGTATAATGTTTAATTTATAAAGTTAATGTATAATATTTTAAATAAATCTAATAACCTTCTACCCCCCCACCGGGGGGCAGGGGGGCCAAACTTTGTATATTGGCTTACGGTGGCATTGCTCATGCTGCCAAATGTAGCTTTGTGTTTCACCGAAGGTTTGTCCTTTATGGCATGTCTTACCAACATTGTATTGCCATTAGGTGTATACATGTGGCTGATGACACTTGCTACAAAACCCGGCAAGATGATTTGGGCACTGTTTCCGCTCATCTTCTTTGCCGCATTTCAACTTGTGCTGCTCTATCTGTTCGGACAGGGCATTATAGCAGTCGACATGTTCCTCAATGTCATTACAACAAATGCCGGTGAGGTTTTCGAACTGCTCGATAATCTTATTCCTGCCGTAGCTGGTGTGTTTATCATCTATATTCCACTGCTTGCCATAGGTGTAGCATCAATACGCAGTAATGCAATAGCAGCCCAACCTTTAAAACGTCATCGTAAAAAGTCATTTTGGATAATGGCGACAGGATGTGTTTTTCTGGCGGTTTCATGTTTATCCGACAAGAGTTACCGCATACTCAACAATCTCTATCCCCTAAACGCATGCTATAATCTTTGTCTTGCCGTAGACCGCAGTTGGGTGTCGGCACATTATAAAGAGACCTCTGCCGATTTCAAATTCCATTCACGCTCCACTCATCCTACAGACAGTGCCGAGGTATATGTCATGGTTGTCGGCGAGACCGCACGTGCCCACAATTTCGGGCTTTACGGCTACAAGCGCAACACTACTCCACTATTGGAAAAAACTCCTGGCGTTGTGGCTTTCAGTAATGCCGTAACACAATCGAACACCACACACAAAAGTGTGCCGATGCTGCTCTCGGCAGCTACGGCCGACAACTACAGCCGCCTGTACAAAGAGCAGGGCATCTTGTCGGCTTTCCGTGAGGCAGGTTTCTATACTGCATTTTTCTCTAACCAGCTTCCCAACCACTCGTTCATCGACTTCCTTGGCGGGCAGGCTGACACTTGTGTTTTTATGAAAACAACAAAGCCCCAGAACACAAATGTCTACGATGGCGAGCTGCTGACAATGGTAAACAATCTTCTGACCCAAGGCAGACGCAAAGTCTTTATCGTTCTCCACACCTACGGCTCGCATTTTGAATACCGTGAGCGCTATCCTGAGTCTATGGCTTATTATCGTCCCGACAGCCTGTCGGAGGCAAAATTCGAGAACAGGGAAAATCTGCTTAACGCCTATGACAACACCATCCGATACACCGACAATGTGCTTCACAGGCTGACGCAAATTCTCGAGATTCACGGCGGATTGTGTGCGATGCTCTACACCAGCGACCACGGTGAGAACATTTTCGACGACGACCGCCGCCTGTTCCTTCATGCCTCGCCCAAAGCCTCGGAATACGAGCTTCGGGTGCCTTTAATCGTATGGCAATCTGACTCACACCGTCAGCAATTCCCATCTATAGCCGCTGCTCTAAAAAACAATCGGACAAAACAAGTACAAACCTCAATCTCCGCTTTCCACACCATGCTCACACTCGGCGGCATCTCTACCCCCATTGCCGACTCCACAGCATCTGTCGCCTCTATGAGTTATCGTCCCCGTGAGCTACAATATCTCACCGACCATAATGAACCGATACCAATGAAGATTGACGAGTAGAGGGAAAGGGTTTACTTTATTGTACACTTTGTAGAAAAATCTGAAACCGAACGTGTTGGAAGAAGCCACAGCATAAAATTGCGGAAGTTATTTTTTAACATTACATAAATAAAACCTTTTTCTATTATTTTCTTCAGATTTTCAGCCTTAACTCTTGCATCTTCAGATATTTTCCGTAATTTTGTAAACGAAATCAGTTAACCATAGCAACAATCATTTAAAATAGGAGGTTAGAAAATAGACATAACAAGAAAGGAACGCTAAACACATGGAAACAGCCACTATAGGGGATGGCATTCCGCAGGTTGAGAAAAAAACAGCCGCAATGAACGGTACAACTATTAACAACGAAAAGCGTATCCATTCAGAAAATTTGAAATGCACATATAAAATATTGAGCTTTTAACTCTTGTTCTCTCTTATCAGAATACCGCTAATATTCATCATCCGAGGACAAGCAGATTGAAAGTTCACGTCTCTAAGGCGTGGACTATTCTATGCTTGTTGGATGCAAAGGTCACTTGGCGGTAACCATGATAAGAGATTAGCAGAAAGAATGGTTACACGCCTTTTCCATTTAAAATCAAACACTTATTTATGAAGAAAATTTTCTTATCAATAGTTATGGCATTGGCATGTATAGTGGCTAATGCTCAAGTAGAAACTACTCCTATAATATCTTCTATTGACGGGCTATATGGCATCTATGGAATACCAGATGCATATCTTTATGACAGAAAGGAATATATTGTAGGACAAGGCGAATACAATAATAAGTTATACGTATATGACGAAGAGTTAAAACTCGTAAAGGAGATAAATTCGGCAGAAGAAATTACGTCCTTTGAGTGGAGAAATATGGCAGATAATGCTTATGGCAGCACAACATATCTAACCCAAACACTTTTTAACGATGATGAAAAGTTTGAGTATATTGGGCGCAGGGGGGATTTTCCGTGGATGCCCCACGCCTAACCAAATATCTTAGC
>CABSIA010000102.1 GCA_902477645.1 uncultured Prevotella sp.
CACTATATAGCGAACAGGAACAAACGATGACTAAAACATCTTTCGACCGCTTATGATTAATAATCTTATCGCCAACGCAGCCGTATGCGTTCTTGAACGCGGCTGGAGGCATGTGTGTAAGCATACGGTTTGATTGTATAAATATACCTGTTGTCAGAGTGAATATTCATTGACTGATTGTATTATGTATGTGTTCGTGAGCTTACGTGGGCTGAGGCTGTCCATGTGTAGAAACGAAATCTGTCTACGTATCAGAAAGTGTATTGTTTTAATACAATTAGCAAAAAAAATACCTTATGCTTAAAAAATATCCTCCCGAAACTGTTGCGAGTATTTGATATTTTATATATTTTTGTCAGTGATACATACTAAACTGTCATGGTCAATCAACTAATCTGAGAAATATGAGAACACTTTTTGTATTACTTTTTACCTTAATATTAGGCACAAACACCGCCTCGGCTCAAAAATTGAACAAAGAAAGATTGGTGTCTATATGGGGACACATCAGAGACTCGTTTACCAAAAACGGCATCAGCAATGTGAAAATAACCTTGATGAATGCAGACAGCACGACGATTGACACCATGCGGGTCTGGGGAGGCTCAACGCAAGGCGTGACATACGACACTTATTACAGATTCCGTATACCTGCCGTGCCGCAGAAACTTATTATAAAAGCCGAGCATCCTGACTACGAGGATACTTACGTGGACTTCGACATGAAATTCATAAAGCGCAACACGTATTTCGACGTACCGTGGCACTATATGAAACGCAAGTCAAAAAAGCGGCAGGAATACAACATGGAGGGAGAGCTGAGCGAGGTTGTCGTGACTGCCACAAAGGTCAGAATTGCCTATAGGGGCGACACACTGGTGTACAATGCCGATGCCTTCAACGTACCAAACGGCTCGATGCTCGACGGACTGCTGAAACAAATGGACGGTGTGGAGCTTGACAACAAAACTGGGGAGATAAAAGTAAACGGCAGAAAGGTTGACTATCTGACCCTAAACGGCAAGGATTTCTTTAAGGGGAACAACAAGGTGATGCTCCAAAATCTGCCTTACTATACGGTGAAGGAAATAAAGGTGTTCGACAAACAGACAGACAACAGCGCGCTGGCCGGACGGGACATAGAAAAGAAAGACTATGTGATGGACGTGCAACTCAAGAGGGAGTATAGTCTCGGATATATAGGCAATGCCGAGGCTGCCGGCGGACTGGCAATAGACAACGAGAACGGCAAGGTTGAGGCTGACAGATATATGGGCAGGCTGTTTGGAATGACCATGGGCGAGAAATTCAGGATAGTACTGATGGGAAATGTCAACAATGTAAACCGTTCGGGCGGTGTTGACAGTTCGGGCGACTGGGACGAACGGATAACTAACGATGGTGAATATAAATATAAGCATGCCGGACTAAGCGTTTATTACAGCGGCAAGGACAACACCATAAACAACGAATTGTCGGCAATGGCGACATGGGGCGACAGAAATCTGACGGCGCAAACATCGGAAGAGAACTTCCTGGCAAGCGGAAGTACTTTCGGAAAAAGCAACAGCCGGCAGGAGGCTGATACGAGGAGCATAAATATATCTGACGTGTTCAAGATAAGAATGCCGCAGGCTAAACTTCCGATAAACCTGACAACTACCATAAATCTCAACCATAAGCGTCAGGATAACTACGAAGCAGGAGATTATTATACCTTCGCCTCAAATCCTTTTGGCGAAGGCGTGACAGCTGCTGATTCCATAAACAGCAGACAAGGACGGAGCGTTTTCAAGGGCAACTATACCGACCTGAGCATAAACAACCAATTAAACATAAAACTGCCTTGGGGCGACATGTTTGCCGTAAAACTGAACGGAGGCATAAGCGATGGCGACAACGATAAATACAGCATAAACAGATACCGCTACCATCAGCAGGAGGGTAAAAACGAGACACAGAACAGGTATTACGCAAACCCGGTTAACAGCTTCTCGTATTATGCCTCAGCATCCTACATAATAAACTGGCTCAGCGGATGGTCGCTCGACATGAGCGGTATCTCTAAGTACAATTACTACAACCGGACCATGGATTACTACAAACTTGAGCAGCTTGGCGACAGATACGGCGATATCGGCATTGACGACTGGCACATAATGCTTCCGTCGACCATGGACTCATTGCTGATGTGCCGCGATACTTACAACAGCAACAGATACATAAAAACCAACCGCACACATAGCGCATACCTTTCGCCTAAATACACAAAAGAGGGCAAAGGAGAATACACATGGTTTTCTGTGGAACTGAAACTAAACCAGTCAAGACAAACTCTGAGATACCACAGCAGCCAGCTCGAGACAAAAGAGAAGAAAGATTTCACCCATCTGTATACAAACGTATTTTTTTACCGCAGCTTTGACGATAGAAATAAAACCATACATACAAATCTGAACATCAGCAAGGATGAGCCCGACTTGCTGAATATGATAGATGTTGTTGACAGCTCAAACCCTCTTTCTATATACATGGGAAACCAGGACCTAAAGATGTCGACCAGCTACAACTGGAGTTCAAGTTACAGCGTTAGGAAGCCGAAGAAAAAGGACTTTCAGGGGCACGTGAATATAGGGGCCAACATGAAGGGCAACGCAATTCGCCAGGGATATACCTACGACAGCAAGACTGGTGTGCGCACCTATCGTCCGATGAACATAAACGGCATCTGGAGCACAGGATTTGACCTTGGATTTGGCTCGGCTATAGACAGCGCAAAATACTGGAGATACTACGTCAATCTCGACTACACACTTTCACACGATGCCGACTTTGCAGGTGTAGACAACGACAACAACAGCTCTAAAAGTACCATATTGTCACATTCCGCATCCTTATATTTGAGACTGCAATATCAAAGAAACAAGTTGAGCCTTAGCGCAGAAGGATCATTCAGATATTCAAACAGCCATAGGAAAAAGACGGCATCTTTGACCGCATCGGCACTCGACGACATAAACCTTTACTTCTATCGTCTTGGTCTGAACGGAAGCTATGAGCTGCCATGGCAACTGCAGGTGGCAACGAAAATTGATATGGAATTTAACCGTGGCTACGAGAGCGACTACCTCGACAAGAGCAGGGTTATGTGGAACCTGTCATTGTCGCGCCCGCTCGTGAAAGGGAAATTTATGTTGCGTGTCATTGCCAACGACATTCTCGGTCAATATTCTAACCACAGTATAAACCTTTCATCGTCGGGCTACAGCGAGAGATGGACAAACGGCCTCGGCAGATACGTCATGGCAAGCCTGCAATGGAAGTTTAACAAGACGAAGAAGAAGTAAAATATATCCATCAGGAATGTAGGATTGCAATGCAGGGCCGCTATTAATAGCGGCCGCAAGCAATGTTTGACAAATCACACATAATAAATTTTATTGTTTGTGTTTTATTTATTGCGGCCGCTATTAATAGCGGCCCTACAACCTTCCTACAAATTTTCTATAGTTTCTTTTTCTGGTAGCATTGCCGATGTGTCGCCATCAAGGAATATGGTGTCGTCCATATCTGCGAGCGGCTTTTTCTTCTTGTTTTCCCTGGCTCCGGCCTTCAGCAGATTGCGGGCAGCGGTGATGATGCTCGGACCGCTCTCGGCAGTGGTGATTTTCAGTTTCGACATTTTCTTTATCGTGTCGTTCATACTCGACTCCACATCCATAAACCGGATGCCGAAGTCCTGAACACGGTCTATGACGATGTTTGCGGCATCCATCATGGCCTGCTGGTTTTGCAGCTGCCGTACCTGTGTCCACATCATCTCCAGTACGCGGAGGTTCATGTACATGGTCTGCGGACCGAGAATCATTACGCCTTGGTCGTAAGCCTCACGCCACAGAGTGGCATCGTTGAGCAATGCGAGGTTTAGTGCGCCCTCAATGGGCACATACATTATGGCGAAGTTCAGGCGGTTGTAGCCGTCGGGCAGATAGCGCGAATATTCTTTTCGTGCCAGCCGTCTCACCTGTGTCCTTACACTGTCGATGTGCGCCTTCAGGTATTGCGATTTCTCTGGTGTGCCGTCCTCTGCGTTCATGTAGCGCTCATAGTCGGTAAACGACATTTTGGAGTCTACAACCACATGGCGGTTGTTGGGGAAATGGAGTATGAAGTCGGGTATCAGCCCCTTGCCGTCGTCGCCTTTGGCGGCTTTCCCACTCTTGTCTTTTAGGGTTTCCTGTGTGTCGAACTGCTCGCCTTCTCTCAGCTCAAGGTCTTCGAGCAACTGGCGCAGTTTAAGCTCTCCGAAGTTTCCCTGTACCTTTACCTCGCCCGTAAGCGCACGCGTAAGCCTGTCGGCTGTCTCACCGAGAGCCTCGCTTTTCTTCATGTTTATGTCTATCGTGGCATAGAGCCGGGTAAGAGCCTCGCTCTGCTGTTCCTTCGATTTGTCGA
The DNA here is from genome assembly GCA_902477645.1 of uncultured Prevotella sp. Taxonomy (GTDB): domain Bacteria; phylum Bacteroidota; class Bacteroidia; order Bacteroidales; family Bacteroidaceae; genus Prevotella. Next base: position 4,456 of record CABSIA010000102.1, read on the forward strand.
AGGCGTCCTGCATGGCCTTGATGCTCTGCTGCAGCGGGTCTATTATTTTCGACACCTGCTCCTTGTTTCTCTCGCCAAGCTCCTCTTGCCTGCGTCTCAGAATTTCCTCAGATGTGGTCTGCATCTGCTCTTTGATGAGTTTCATCTGGCTCTCCACCTGCTCCTTGTTCATGGCCCGTAGAGCCTCAATCTGCTTGTCGGCGCTCTCTTTGTTTTGAGCGAGCTGCTTCTGGTGCGACTCTTTTAGCTCTGCAATCTGCTTGTCGAACGCATCCTTCAGGTCTTTCTCTCTCGTGGCGTTTCGCTCTTTCTCCTCGGCGTGCATTTTGTCGCCGGCAGCTTTCAGGTCGGTAACAATTTTCTCATATTCAGCCCGTTGCGCATCTTTCTGCTGCGCAATGCTCTCTGCATTTGCTTTATGCACGTCACGTTCGGATGTCAGATTCGTTATCTGTGCCATAAGCCCGGCTATGCTGTCTTCCTGCGACTTTATCTTCGCATTAAGCTCCGACACCTGCATGCGCAGGCTGTCGGCAAGTCCGTTATTCCCGTCATTGTTTCTACTGCGTCCACCAAGGAGGTAGCCGACCATTAGTATGGCTATGGAAGCCACAACCGCTATGATGATGTATGTTGTCATTTTGTCTTTAATATGCGGCAAAGATACATTTTTAATTTTACTCCCACAAATATTTAATGTGTAAACCTGTTGGCGGAATTAATTCCGCCCAGGTTACAAAAACAAAAACTTCGTATTTGTTTTGTTATTTCGTTCGTTTGCACTAACTTTTCATAAGTTAGGCTGCACTCAGGAATATAAAAGAAAAATGTGATTTTCCTTTTATATTCCATTCGTTTGCACTAACTTTGCAGAACACAGTAAACCAGACATTTTTATGGGACAGGTAAAATCAATTCTTGTGATACGCTTCCGGCAGATGGGCGACATGATTTTGGCAACGGCCATGACAAATGCCTTGAAAGAGGCTTTTCCCGATGCCAGCATTGACGTTGTGCTGAACAGGCGTATCGCCCCCCTCTTCGAACACCACAAGAGCATAAACAACATAATAACATTTACCGATGACGAACGCCACAACATTTTCCGCTATCTTGCAAAGGTATGGAAAACCGTACACAAAAAACACTATGATGTCATAATAGACATGCGCTCTACGGTGAATACCCTGCCATTTACCCTATTCAGTCTTGGCTCTAAATACAGGATAGGCATAAGGAAACCCTATACCCGGCTGCTGTTCAACCACCGTGTAGACGGCTGCAGGCGCGACGAGTCTATGCTTGACCACAATTTCAAGCTCATACAGCCGCTGCTCCATGATAACGGGAAAAACACCGTGCACAACAAGTTCACTTTGGACATTACGGACGGCGAGAAGGAGGAGTTCCGCAATCTGATGACAGAGAAAGGTATTGACTTCTCCCGGCCAATAATGATCGCCGGTGTTACGGCAAAACTTGAGAACAAGACCTGGGACAAGCAGCGCATGGCTGAAACGCTGAGAATGTTTCATAATGAGTTCCCGGACTGTCAGATGATATTCAACTATGCGCCGGGAAAAGAGGAGGAGAACGCACGGGAAATCTGGCAGATGCTGGGTGCCGGCAAGGACATACACATGGACATACAGGCTAAAAGCCCGCGGCAGCTTGCGGCAATGGCATCGCTCTCGACATTCTATTTCGGCAACGAGGGCGGAGCGCGCCATATTGCGCATGCCATGGGGAAGCCGTCGCTCGTAATATGCTCACCGGTGGCAAGCAAGAAAACGTGGCTCCCGGAGGACGGAAAAATACCGACTGATGGCATTTCTCCCGCCGATATAATTGAAAGCGGCCGGCTGCGGGAAATGGATGCCGTTGCCCGTTACAACGCCATTACAACAGAGCTTGTATGGCAGCGCCTACTTGCCTTCTGCAAGAAGCTTGGCATATAGCTCAATATACTGCCGGGTATATTCGTCGTAGTTGAACTTGCGGCTGTATTCAAACGCATCCTGGGCCTCCCTGCCGTCGCGCCGCCAATTGGCAATGCCGTCGGTAACCACCCTAGCCATGCTCTTTGGATTATCCGTCACCCAATAAGTGGCATGTGCGGAGCATATCTCGGGCAGGCTGCTGTATCTTGACGAGAACACTTTGCAGCGCATGCGCATTGCCTCCAGAACGGGTATTCCGAAACCCTCAAGACGGCTCGGAAACAGGAATGCCTGGGCATGGGCAAACATCCAGTTCTTCTCCTCATCGGTTATTTTCCCAGTCAGCACTACCCTGCCGCAGCCCTCAGCGTCTATCAGCTCTTTCAGTTTCCTGCAATATCTGAAATGAGGCTCGCCGCAAATGTAAAGCTTCATATCAGGGAAATATCTCATCATGGGTACAAGAGTATGGAAATTCTTCTTCTCCCTCACCTGCCCTATGGTAAAGAGAAATTTATCGCCGTCGGCAATAAAGCCGGGTCTCTTCTGCGCCTGCTGCTCTATGTCCTGTATGCCGTTGTAGATAACCTGTAGTCCCTTGTCCTTAGGGTTTATATGCTCTACAATCTCGTCCCTGACAAAATTCGAAATGCAGGAAATATAATCGGAATGGCTGCTGCGCCATTTCATTCTGAAAATATGCTTTATGCGGTGTATGCCTTTCTTCTCCTTCAGGTAGTTGAGGTCGTGGATGGTAAGAAGCGAGATTATGCCGTCGCCTTTCATCCTGTATGAGAACAGCTGGTCGGTGGCATGCCAAAGGTCTATCTTTCCACGCCATCTCTTCATCTCCTCAGCCTTGTTCTCGCGCGACACGTAGTCTATGTGGTCGCCAAACTTGCCGATAAACTTTTCCGGAACAATAAAGATGAAATGGATGCCCGGCACCTTGGCGGCGGCCAGACGTGGACAAAAATTACGCGAAATCTCACCGAAACCGCACATTGCGCCTATGTGGGAGAAGTCGACAACTACATTTTTAGTCTGCATATCAATCCTGTGTCTTTACTCTGTTATTAATCCGGCTGCAAAGTTAATATAATTATGCCTATTGGCAAAACATTGCGAAAACAATTTGTTTTCCGTCTTTTATTTTGCCATTACGCCCTACTTTATTATCTTTGCAAAACATAAAAACACCAACAACATGGCAAAACATCTCACAATAGGCTACGATGCGAAAAGAGCCGTAAGAAACGGCACCGGACTTGGCAATTACTGCCGCACGCTGCTCAACGACATCGGAAACATAGACAAGGAGGATACATTCAGACTCTATGTGCCCGACCTCGGGCGCGATGATCTGCGCTCGCAGCTTGTAATGCCCGAAAACATGGAGTTTGCCCTGCCAAGTCCGCACATGCCCAAATTGCTGCGCCCGCTGTGGCGGATAAAAGGCATAGTCAGCGACCTCAGACGAGACGGGGTGGACCTGTACCACGGACTGACAGGAGAGCTGCCGTTAGGACTAAAAAAAGCAGGCGTTAAGAGCGTCGTGACCATACACGACCTCATATTCCTGAGATATCCGGAATACTACAACCCGATTGACGTGGCTATTTACAAATGGAAATTCTGCCAGACATGCCGGCAGGCTGACCGCATAGTGGCCATCAGCGAATGCACCAAGCGCGACATCATGGAGTTTGCGAACGTGGAAGAAAGCCGCATCGATGTGGTATATCAAAGCTGCGGAACAAAATTCCGCCAAAAAGCCAGCGACAGCAAAAAGGCTGAGACGAGAGAAAGATACCAGCTGCCAAACCGCTACATACTCTTTGTAGGAACAGTCGAAGAGCGCAAAAACGCATTGCTCGCAGCACAGGCACTCGCATACCTCTCTGCCGGCATCCACCTCGTGCTCGTTGGCAGACGCACTCCATACGCCAAAGACATAGAAAAATTTGCCAGCCAAAACCATCTCTCCGACCGCATACACTTCCTAAGCGGAGTCCCGACATCCGACCTATACGCCATTTACCAACAGGCGGAATGCTTTGTCTATCCGTCGCGCTACGAGGGTTTCGGCATCCCGATCATTGAGGCCATACAGAGCGGACTGCCCGTTGTGGCCTGCACAGGCAGCTGCCTTGAGGAGGCTGGCGGGCCCGACAGCATTTATGTAGACCCCGACGAGCCACAGGAAATGGCCATGGCAATAAAGAGCATCACCGACAATCCGGACGCAGCGGCACGGATGGCCGCACTGGGTCTGAAATACATACAAAAATTTGAAAATGGAAGCATAGCTAATTCTATGCTTGAAATATATAGGAAATTGAGCTGAAAAAATGAACCCGCTTACAAATGCCATCGCAAGCGGGTTCATTGGCACTTGCAAGCGGCTTCGATGGCACTTGCCCCCGCTTGCGTTTTTTCGGACAATAAAACTTGTCTTTTTGCGAAGATTAAATTACACTCGACAAATCATTCGAATTCTTCACTCTTCGTTCTTCACTCTTCGTTCTTCACTCTTCACTTCTTAAGTCTTACAGCGGTCTGGATTAGGCTCGGAATGAAAATGCACATCGAGAACCCCAACGCCATATATACGGTTCGGGTATCACCGCCGAAAAGGTCTGCAATCTTGCCGTCTGCCTGCGGAAGAATATGGTATAAAACAAACGCCACAGTGTTGTTTACCCAGTGAAAAACTATGCCCGGAACTATGCTGTCGGTCTTGGCGTACATCCAGCCAAGCAAAATGCCAATGAGCGCGGCATGGATAAATTGCGGCAAGTTACCGTGCAGGGCACCGAAAACAACAGCCGACACAAATATGGCAAGCCACTTGTTATCGAGCACCCCAAGCAATTTCCTCAGTATGGCGCCACGGAAAACCATCTCCTCGGCAACAGGCGCAAGTACGCCAATTGCCATATACCCCCACGGCGTCTGCATCATCAGCTCCATCATCTCGGCCATTTCCTCAGGCACCTCGACACCCATAGCCTCCAACATCCACTCAGACGGCAACACGCTGCCCAACGACAACAGGACAATCCACACAAGAGTCAGCCACGGACGGCGGGAGATATACGTGCGGGAGTAGGGCGACCAGCCACGCCACGCAAATAGCCATATCGTCGCAATGCCGCTCAAAGCCGTACCGACCGCCACCGACACGCCCCGTTCCATGCCAGCATAGCCGCCGGCATACATGGCCAATTGCAGAAAAACAGCCTGCAACAGCACAAAAACCACAAGATACCACACGACATCCAATGCCGTCTTCACATATACGTTTTTCAACAGTCCCATAATTTCAAAATTTCAATTTTATCTTTCTTTATTTGTTCCCTAAGCTGTTCTATATCCTCAAACATCCTTTCTCCACGTATGCGGCGGTAAAACTCCACCTCCAATTGTCTGCCGTACAAGTTGCCGTCGAAATCGAAAATGTTCACCTCTATGCTCAATTTACCACCTCCGAAAGTAGGGCGGAAGCCAATGTTCAGCATACCTGGCATCACATGGCCTCCATCGCAGTTTTTCACCCTTACGCCATAAACGCCAACTGCCGGTATCAGCCTGCCCTTGTCCTCAACCTCGATATTTGCCGTAGGAAAGCCCAATTTCCGTCCCTCCTTGCAACCGTCCACAACCACGCCTTTAATAGAGTAGGGACGGCCGAGACACTCCGCAGCCTGCTCCACATCGCCCTCGGCCAAAAGGCGGCGCACCAACGACGAGCTGACTCTCATTCCGCCCGTCTCAAGAGCCGTATTCCAGACAACGTCAATGCCAAGCTCACGGCCATATCGGGCATAATCGTCAAAAGTCTCGTGGCTGTTGTGCCCGAAACGGTTGTCGTGACCGATTATCAGTCTCTCAACTCCCAAACGCGATTTCAGAATGTTGCGCATAAAATCGTAAGCCTCCAGACGTGCCATTTCTTTTGTAAACGGCAACACCACACACTGGCCGACACCTGTATCAGCAATAAGCCCCAGCTTCTCGTCCAATGACGTGAGCAGGGTAGGGCGGTAACTGGCGTCGAGCACCATGCGCGGATGGTTGTCAAACGTTATGGCCATCGACTCCATCCCGCATTCCTTGGCAGTCTCAACAACCCGGTGCAACAGAAACTGGTGTCCTTTATGAACACCGTCGAAGAAACCTATCGTGGCAGCCGACTTGCCATTCAAAACCGTATCGTCTGAAAGTAACGTAATCTTCATATTCTATGTAAATGACTGCAAAGATAGTGCAAATGAGCGGAATATCAAAATAAAACTATTTTGTTTTGATATTCCCGAGTATTCCCGAGTGCAGTATATCTTATTCAAAGTTACTCAAAAGTTACTCAAAAACGGGATAAATAACAACTAAACCATAACTATATAACATCATTTAGACACTTTTTACAAAAAAAATTTGGATATTCCACAGAAACATGCTATCTTTGCACCCACAAAACTTATCGGTATCTGTATCGTTAAGCCGGACTTGTAGCTCAGTTGGTTAGAGCAACAGACTCATAATCTGGAGGTCCTAGG
>CABSIA010000103.1 GCA_902477645.1 uncultured Prevotella sp.
GCACTTAGCCCAGGGCAGAGCGAAGCGGCACCCTGGGTTCGCAATTAAGGTGTGAGAAATGCGCCCTGCAAGGGCAAACGCATTAATTATCAGATAGATACATTGGTTTGTTTACGCTTTTGCCCTTACAGGGTATCGTTCTTTTCCTACATCAAACCACAACTGAAATTATGGCAAAAAGAGTTTCTATTAGTTGTATATCGTTCTTTTCCTACATCAAACCACAACTTGAGACCGCAACAGAAAGCGTACAATTGGTTGTATATCGTTCTTTTCCTACATCAAACCACAACAGAGTGGTTACCGTCCCGTTTTTTTCTTAGTTGTATATCGTTCTTTTCCTACATCAAACCACAACATAGTCTCGTTCCATGAATCCGATGCACTCGTTGTATATCGTTCTTTTCCTACATCAAACCACAACCTTTAGGTAAACTTGCTGGTTCTGTTATTGTTGTATATCGTTCTTTTCCTACATCAAACCACAACCTATCGTCATTATAGTGACGGAACGTGTGTTGTATATCGTTCTTTTCCTACATCAAACCACAACCAGACGGAAACATTATATTAATTCACTAAAGTTGTATATCGTTCTTTTCCTACATCAAACCACAACCAATACAAGTTCCTTACCCCACTTCACGTAGTTGTATATCGTTCTTTTCCTACATCAAACCACAACTACGTGACGTTAACACACAAATCGTAATTGGTTGTATATCGTTCTTTTCCTACATCAAACCACAACAAAACTTTGATTTTTGATTTTTTTTGAAGGTTGTATATCGTTCTTTTCCTACATCAAACCACAACCGTTTACGTTTGCAAAGTTATTATGTTTTGTTGTATATCGTTCTTTTCCTACATCAAACCACAACCCTCGCGGCTACCTCAGCATCGCTAATCAGTTGTATATCGTTCTTTTCCTACATCAAACCACAACTCAGTGTTTGTGCGGGTTCGTTCTGGAACAGTTGTATATCGTTCTTTTCCTACATCAAACCACAACCCATACTCAAATAGCCATGTACATACATTGTTGTATATCGTTCTTTTCCTACATCAAACCACAACTGCTCATTGAGAAACCTATATTTTTCTGTGTTGTATATCGTTCTTTTCCTACATCAAACCACAACTATAGTTTTACGTGATGCCTTAACGTCTGCGTTGTATATCGTTCTTTTCCTACATCAAACCACAACTACCAAGCGGGCTATTTTTTTTATATAGAGTTGTATATCGTTCTTTTCCTACATCAAACCACAACTCGGGATAGCTCTCATCAATCATTCTCATGGTTGTATATCGTTCTTTTCCTACATCAAACCACAACTCCACAAACTCACGCACGCTCGTCATGCCGTTGTATATCGTTCTTTTCCTACATCAAACCACAACTATCGAGGTGGGGCGTATCAGAATGGACGTGTTGTATATCGTTCTTTTCCTACATCAAACCACAACTGTAGATGAAGACAAGAATGGCACAGAAATGTTGTATATCGTTCTTTTCCTACATCAAACCACAACGGTCGTACTTGTCGGGTTGTTGCTCGCTGTGTTGTATATCGTTCTTTTCCTACATCAAACCACAACTGTTTCCGTTCCTACCTCATCCAGTGGGTCGTTGTATATCGTTCTTTTCCTACATCAAACCACAACAGCACGGTCTATATCAACGTCAACAAGAAGGTTGTATATCGTTCTTTTCCTACATCAAACCACAACCTATTGCAAGCGGTGCATCTTCTTTGTTAGGTTGTATATCGTTCTTTTCCTACATCAAACCACAACTTCTGTATCAGATACACGGCATCGAAGCACGTTGTATATCGTTCTTTTCCTACATCAAACCACAACCTCTTTATGATGCTCTTACAAATCGTGAAGTTGTATATCGTTCTTTTCCTACATCAAACCACAACCTCCGAGGTACGTCAATTTACAGAGGCAGGGTTGTATATCGTTCTTTTCCTACATCAAACCACAACTCACGGAGATAATTGCCGTTACGGCTCAGAGTTGTATATCGTTCTTTTCCTACATCAAACCACAACCAGGGGTACACGGCTCTGTGGCTTCTCTCAGTTGTATATCGTTCTTTTCCTACATCAAACCACAACTCGTAGCAGTCGATACATTCGGCATTGTTCGTTGTATATCGTTCTTTTCCTACATCAAACCACAACCTATAACATCTAACATTCTATCACTCAATTTATTTCTGATGTTAATGTACACAAGAAATGGTATGTAGGCTTTAAATTCTGTGCAAATATACTAAAATAATTCCAATTGAATCGGTTCTCTTATAACTTTTTTCCCTATTTCACTTTTTTTCATACTTTTAGATTGTCCCCAGAAATTATACATATCACCATATTGTTTGTCTGTTACACTCAGCAAACTGACCCGTCCAGATTCAGGAAGCAACGACTTTACTCTTTTCACATGCACTTCAAGACTCTCCCGTGATGCACAATGACGGATATAAACAGAAAACTGCATCATAGCAAAGCCATCCTTTTCCAGATTCTTTCGGAACAGCTGTGCCGCTTTCATTTCCTTCTTTGTCGTTACGGGAAGGTCAAAGAAAACAAATAACCACATAATATGATAAGAGTTTAGTCGGTATTCCGTCATACAAACACAGGTAAAGAGAGTTTCTTTATTTTGCCACCATAGTATTTCACAAGTGAGGCTGTTGTCATAGTAAGCGCAATCTGCAATGGGCGCCTCACCTGCCCTATAGAAACATCACAAGTCATCAGCCGCATAATATCCATTTTTGTATCCTTAGTCAGTTCCACACAACCTTTAGAATAAAGTTCAAAAACAATGTCGTCAACGAATGGGCGATAAGGCTCCATCACATCATCTGCCAAAGGAAAAGCATTATATCGACTTTTATGAAAGATACCAAAGTTAGGCAATAATCCAGAACCTAACAACGCTCTGGCCGTGGCTGCTCTAAGAATGGAATAACCATAGTTGAGCATGGCATTAGGCAAAAAGCCGTCCCTATCACGCTTAAAGCCATCTCCAAACAGCCGGTTCCAATATATTCTTGCCGCAAGTCCCTCGCGATTGTCGGCATCACCACTCTTTACATTCATATATAAAGGTTTTAGTCCCTCACTGCCTAATCCATATTTATCAAGCAGAAGCGCCTGATTGCGAATCTTTGCCTCAACAATCTGTTTCCATGCCTGCTTCTTTTGCGGCTCACTTACGCCTATCTGAAATTTCAGACTTTCCGCTTGTGTAGAGTTGGTGTCAAGTCCCATAAGCATAGATGTAGGCATCTGCTTATTGTCACATATAATGACAGCAACATTATTCTTCACCAACTCATTAAGCAATGGCATTGTGATGCTTATCATCTGATTTTCCAATACCACACACCCTATATCCTCAATGGGACGTGTAACTTTTTCGTCACTGTCTTTCCATGAAATCACCAACTGACAGTTCTTTAATGAAAGACACACTGGAGTTGAGAAGAATAATGTTTGCTTTATCATATCATCTTAACCGTTTAATTTCACCTAACTCGTTTATATCAAAATCATAGCCTTGAACTAAGGCTTTTAACTGAGTATGAAGCATCTTTACCCCAGGACGTAAATCTTCATTATGAATATAGACACCATTTTTTGCCTTTATCTCTGTAGCTGGTCTTGCTTCCTCATGATATCTCAATATTATAACACCATAAGAACAGCCAGACACTCGCATAGAACTCAATCCAACAACTTTATATAACCTTTTGCATCGTTCTGCCGCATTCCCTTCCCAAATTTCTTCGGGACTCTTTTCATACAGTAAAACCATTGTTCCGATTTTCAACATATATGCTAAAGGATAATCATGCTTACTCTTGATTGGCACCATACTGCCGCCAACCACTTCTTTATTATTGCTCGTTTTATAGAACCCTACAGCATCTATCATATTGACAAGTTCAAAGTCACGTTTTTCTTTTCCTTTAGTATCCTTGCCTATATACATTGCCAACGCATAGTTACTGTCATTTGCCACATGAAATTGTCGTTTATATTCTTTTTCCGACTCATCTCGATGCTTGCGGATATTGAGCGGATTCGTCACAGATGGTGTATAGCACCTAACCTTTTTAATTGGTATCTGCTTTTCTTCATTCATCCATATTGGCCCCGCCATAGCCTCCTTAAATCCTTTCTCGGCAATAGCCGTTTCAACGATACCGCGAACCGTATCATCAACAATATTCTTAATATCCTTCTCACCCAAAGACGCAAGTTCACGTCTTACGACATACTTGATATCCCCATCACGCTCTATTGCTCCATAATACGTATCATTATGCAATGAGCCTCTCGCAGAATCGCCCTTACTTAATACTTTCTTGCCATTGACTATAGTATATTTACGTCCCTGCTTAGCCATATTGTCTGGGGTGTAATGCGACACAAGAATCTCGTTTTGTACATTCTTTATATCCTCAACAAATGTTGCCCATGGCTTAACAAAATCGGCTTTAGAATAACCATACCACGCATGATTTTCCTTATCATGATAATACTGAGCAAGTTTGTCATACTCAGCCTTGCCAATACATGCTATAACTATGGCATCGATACAATGATGTACATGGTTTACACGTTCCTTTGATACATAAACATCTTGTATTCCCCATATCTTGCGGAAGTCTGAAGTGGCAATACCTTTTACTGTATATACCTTATCAAAAACTGACTTCAAATAAAGACGGGCATACTTTGAAATGACACTGATGTCAGTACCTTGTCGACGACTGAAGCCCTCTGGTACTTCTGTCATTGTGAAACGCTCGTATTTGCCTCTCCAATAATCGCGTTTCAACTGCAACAGATGCCTGCGCTGTATAATCTTGTCCTTTGCATCCTTGGTACTGGCACCACTTGTACGCTGTCGGCGTATTTGCTTGTCTAAATCCTCATATTTTTTTTTCCATGGTTCTATACGTTTCAATATTTCATCATGATTGGAAAGTTCTGACGGAAGCAGTGCCCTTTTAACCTCTCTATTATAGTGGCTGTCACATAAGGTAAGATTCATTCTTGTACTGTCACCACCCACACTCTGTGGAACGGTATGTTCTATGTCATACTTAGGGTCTGCTCCAATAAAGTCGGCTATACCTATCTGTTTGCCTGTGTAGAGACATACATGCTCCTGTTCTTCCCACAAAATATACTTCAGAATATCATCATCATTTGGCTCAATGTCCTTACCTGTCTCTGCCTTATACAACTCACATATTTTCTTTCTGGCATCATCACGCTGCTTCTGGTTTTCCCTCACATTATCAGCTATTGCCTTGCGTTTGTTTGCGTCATTTAACTCACGGGCAAATTCTATGTTTATGGTTGTATTCTTATCTATCTTGCCTTCTTGCAACAACCTGTTTATTAACTTACGCAAACGGAACATCGAGCGCATAGCCATTGGATTCCGCACACTATTTATTCGCGGTGACCCCAACTGATAAACTCCATCATTATTTGGACGCACACGCGGATAGGTTTCCATCATCGAAGGGTGATAAAGTTTTTTCAAGTCCTCATCAGTCACTCCATATTCAGATTTGAGATAATCTTTTATACACACCTCAAGTGTCCTGTTGTCAATACTCGGATTGTAATTATCCATCTCATTGACTATCTTCTCAATCGCCACCTCACGCATTTCCGTAATTCCCCATTCATATCGTGGCATAATCTCGCACAAATTGCCAAGGAAAACGGCACGGGAATAAATCATTCCTCTACGAAGATATGGAAGAATCTTACTTATAGCTTTCAAACTCAACGAGGCGTATTCCGAAGGTATCGGTATTTCACTGAACTTCTTCGCATCATCGTCACTCAACTGCAAACGTTCCTTAGCATATCCTTCCAATTTCTCTTTGTTTGAATAAAAGAACAGCGCATGCCACACATCATTGAGAATCTGCATACGTGTCTTTCCTTCAGCCAAAGTATATACTTCACAAACACCGGTAAGCCAGTCTTCACCAAAGATATCTCTCAGATAAGCGGTCACAACACAACCCGAAACCGATACATCCATAGGGTAATTAAACAGATATGGCATATCTGGATTTTCCTTATAGAAGGCATACATTTTCTTTGGAGCAAGTTTCTTGGCTATATCCTCAAAGTCAAATTTTCCTTTCGAGTTTTTCAATTTTCGGAAGAACAGTTGCATAACCTTTTCACGCTCATCATTATTGAGAGGACGCAGGGCATCATCCTTTGGCGTCTGTATCTTAACATTATTGAGGAACGACAACATTCTGAATTCCTCAAAAAGAGGATGCGATGCTGGACACTTTGCCTTATTCTTCTCAAACACACATTTTCCCACCTGTCCCTTTTGTGATTTTAGCGGACGCTGATAGAATATAGCCTTTTCTATCGCTTTAACAACATCAGAGCCTAATCTACTGTCAAGCTCCTGTTTCTCACATATTGCCTTGAACTCTTTTAGATAATGTTCATTACGGGCAGTGTAATGGTCTCGTATCTTCTCACCTTTATTATATAAGGAATAAAAATAATCACCAAGATATTCAAAACCGGAATTCAGCATTTCCTCAGACAACGCACTAATACCTTCCTTTACCGCACCTGTGTCATCTCCACCCTGTTCCTTTCTGTTGCTCAGAAAGCCACGGCGCTGTACAAAATGATAAAGCGCACGCCCAAGTGTATAGCGATTCATCAGGTTGTTAAGGTCAAGTTTTTCATGTAAACACTTATGGCGGTCAGCGTATGGATTCTTACCCTCATTATCATTTGTTCGTTGCCAATGCATGAACAACTCATTCTTGGGATATATCTTCTTCAACTTCCAGTTTTTCAAATCATCCTTAGAAAGCGGTGGACATAGATGATTTTCAATAAGAATTTTCAACAGCTGCATTTTACGTATTCTTATTCTGTAATATCTCACGCGGGTAGCTCTATGCCCCGTCCTGTCTGCCGCCTTTGATGACTCTATGCCTTTTTCTATCTTCACACCTTCTTGAAAGATGTGAACACCTTTGTCAAGCAACTTCTTGCCCTCATCTGACTTTTCGACAATAGCCCATCCCAAACTATTGGTGCCAGTGTCGATGCCTAATATTTTTTCCATAAATTTAGGTTCTTAGTTCTTATTTTGTTAATACTTACAAAAATAGGAATATTTATTTGGAAAAACAAATTATTTTATATAATTTTGCACACAGAGAATAAGATTTCCTACATCTTATCACAATAAGGCTATATGCCGAAGGTGTTAAACCTATACTCCCGCTTCGGTGGGAGTTTTTTCTATACAGGCTAAGTCTGTACACCCGGCAACAAAGGCTTGTTTAAGTTTGAATCTCATAATAAAAGATTTAGGTTTCCCGCAAAGATAGGTGATTTATCTCACACAGGCAAGTTTTTACGCTATAAAATATTGTGGCGGATTAAAAATAGCGAGAGAAAGCGGGGGCGCTTTGGTGGTGATTATTCTGCGCCGTGAGCCCCCGGAACAATTAAAAAACATTAATTGTTTGCGTGTCAGTGCTCTTATTCCCCGGCGTTTTTGTAACTTTGCATCCTAAAAAAAACACAGTATATACAGACGTGAGAATAAAGGAAGTGGTTTGTGCCCTTGAGAAATTCGCGCCTCTGCCTCTGCAGGCTGACTACGACAATGCCGGCGTGCAGATTGGACTGACGGGGGCGGAAGTGTCAGGGGCATTGTTGTGTCTCGACGTTACGGAGGACGTGGTGGACGAGGCCGTGGCCAAGGGGTGCAACCTGATAGTGGCCCACCATCCGCTGATATTCCGTAAGCTGGGCAGCATAACGGGCGACGACTATGTGGGGCGCACGGTGATGAGGGCCATTAAGAGCGGCGTGGCTGTGGTTGCCATGCACACAAATCTCGACAGCGCCGCGGGCGGCGTAAACTTCAAGATGGCCGAGAAGATTGGCCTGTGCGACGTAGCCCTGATTGGCGGCAGGCGGAGCGCCGGCGGGGTGGAGGGCGGCGAGGCCGTGATAGGCTCGCTGCCTGCGGAGATGGCTGCTGCGGATTTTTTGGCGATGCTGAAAAGCGTGTTCGCCGCAGACTGCGTGCAGGCAAACGGGCTGCTGCGCCGGCCGGTGAGACGGGTGGCGCTGTGTGGCGGTGCCGGCGGATTTATGCTCGGCGAGGCCATACGCTGCGGGGCCGACGCGTTTGTGACGGGAGAGATGGGGTATCACCAGTATTTCGGCCACGGGCAGGAAATTCAGATTGCCGTGATAGGCCATTACCAGAGCGAGCAATATACGCCGGAGCTGCTGAGAGAGATTATCGGCAGGGAGTGTCCTGGTGTTCGGTGCGAGATAACAGAGACAAACACCAACCCGATATTTTATGTATAAAAATGTGAGAATTTATAATATCTATATATTATGGCAAAGAAAGAAGCTTTAGAATTGACTGAGGAGGAGAAGCTGAGCACTCTCTACCAGTTGCAGACCACGTTGTCGGCCATCGACGAGAAACGCGCGCTCAGGGGTGAGCTGCCTCTTGAGGTGCAGGATCTTGAGGACGAGATTGTGGGCCTGAACACCCGTATGGAGAAGATTGAGGCCGAGGTGGCCGAGTTTCAGGCCGCGGTGTCGCAGAAGAATGGCGAAATCGCCGACGCCGAGGCGGGCGTGGAGAGGTACCGCAGGCAGCTCGACGAGGTGAAGAACAACCGTGAGTACGACACTCTTACCAAGGAGATAGAGTTCCAGACTCTGGAGATTGAGCTTTGCAGGAAGAAGATTAAGGACGCTCTCGTCAGGATAGAGGAGCGCGGCCGTGACCTTGCTCACGCCAAGGAGCTTGTGGACGACAGGAATGTGGCTCTGAGGCAGAAGAGGGAGGAGCTTGACGAGATTATGCAGGAGACCCGCGAGGAGGAGGAGAGGCTGAAGGCCAAGGCTCACGAGCTGGAGACGAAGATTGAGCCGCGTCTGCTGTCGAGCTTCAAGCGCATAAGGAAGAATGCCCGCAACGGCCTGGGCATAGTTTATGTTCAGCGCGACGCATGCGGCGGCTGCTTCAACAAGATTCCGCCACAGAGACAGCTCGACATAAAGATGCACAAGAAAATCATAGTCTGCGAGTATTGCGGCCGCATTCTTATCGACCCCGAGCTGGCTGGCGTGCAGAGCGCCGTGGCTGAGGAGAAGCCGAAGCGCAAGCGCGCCATAAAGAAGACTAAGAAGGAGGAGGAATAGTTTTCAGAAACCGTATAAACAACAAAAACGGCAAGGCACATACGGATATGCCTTGCCGTTTTTGTTGTTTGTGGTTTTGCCGTTTATAGTCCTCTTGCCTTGTATATCCGGTCTTTCGCGTCGTTTATCTCCTTGAATTTCTTCTCGGCGGCTCTTCTCACGTCCTCGCCCAGGGTTGCCACGCGGTCGGGATGGTGCTGCAGTGCGAGTTTCCGGTATGCCGCCTTCACCTCCTGGTCAGAGGCGTCGGGAGAGATGCCCAACACCCTGTAGGCTGCCCCGAGGTCGGTGCTGCCGCTGGAGAGGCTGAGCATTGACTCGAGATCCGGCAGGGATAGCCCGAGGGCAATGGTGATTTCTCTGAGAGCCTGGATTTCTGACGGATGCACTTTGCCGTCGGCCTGCGCTATTATTACGAGAAAGTTGAGCAGCTGCAGCCTTGCCGCATAGTCTGTGTTGGCGGCAATCTGCCTTGCCGCGCTCTCTATGACGCTGCGGTATTGCCGGGGGCCCATCTCTTTCTGCTTCTCGAAGAGCTTGAGCAAAATCTGCTCGCCCTCATGGACTGCCTGCTCGCCGAAATTCGCGCGCAGCGTACGGCGCACGCACTCCATTTCGGAGTGCATCACCTTTCCGTCGGCTTTTATTATGTACGATGCCAGTACAAGCACTGAGAATCTGAACGAGTTACGCTGTCCCTCGTACACCTGCTGCTGGTGTGCCCGGTACTGCTGCTCCTGCGATGAGCCGCGCCCGTAGCTGCCGTCGCCGTCGAAAGTGCTGCTGCCGTCGTAAGGCTGGTTTACACTGTCGATGCCATTGTCGAATATTGAGCCCAATACAAAGCCTGCGAGGGCTCCGAGCGGACCTCCGGTCATGAAGCCGAGAAATCCGCCAATCCATTTTCCTACAGCCATAATGTGTCTCTGTTAGTCTGGTTAGTCAACATAGTCTATTTTTACCACTACAACCCTTATTTCCTCTCCTGTCTCCAGATTCTTGAGGCCGTTGTTGATTTTTGCGATGTGCCAGTCGCGGGGGAAAAACAGGAAAAACTCCTTTGGGCTTGACAGATAGAACTTTGCCTTGGCTTTCGCCGTCAGGGTCTTGTCGGCATAGTACTGTGTGTAGTATCCTTGTGAGAATGTGGGGATTGACATCAGCAGTGCCAGTCCGAGGGTCAGAACAGTTTTTTTCATATATGCTATGGTTTTGTTGTTGCAAAAGTAGGAAAAAAAGGTAAGGATGCAAAATATTGTATGGGAAAACTTTGCTGTTTGTGGCAAAATGCCGAAATTTGCAGCGTTTGCCCGCTGCGTTGTTGCGGCAGGCTTAGAATGACATATAAATTTCCACCGGAATAAAGAAGAGTATGGTTTTTAGAATAGGGAAGGAGCTTGCGTTCCCAGATCCGAGGTATGGCGACGAGGACGGACTGATAGCCGTGGGAGGCGATTTGTCGGCCGACAGGCTGCTGCTTGCCTACAGCAACGGCATTTTTCCGTGGTATTCGTTCCGTGACCGTCCCGAGATAATGTGGTATTGCCCCATGCGCCGCTTTGTTATATTTCCGCCGGAGATACACGTCTCGCACTCAATGCGCAATCTTATGAACCGCCGGCAGTATTCCGTAGGCTTCAACGAAG
>CABSIA010000104.1 GCA_902477645.1 uncultured Prevotella sp.
AGTGCGCATATACCGCTCTGTGTAGACTGTATCGTAAAAACGGTAAGATGTCGGAGGTGCTACAGCCACGCCTGCCTTGAACACGCCACGTCCCTCGCTCATGCTCATCAGCGTGCAATAGCCTCCATAGCTCCATCCCCAGATGCCGATGTTGTCTTTGTCCACGTATGGCAACGTGCCGAGATAAAGAGCTGCCTCAACCTGGTCGCGCGCCTCAAGATTTCCAAGGGTGAGATATGTGCACTTCTCAAACTCTGCGCCACGTCCGCCTGTGCCGCGTCCGTCAACACAGACAACGATATATCCCTGCTGTGCGAGATACATGTCGTAGGCACCGCCCTGCCCCATAGATCCTGCATTCCATGAGTTGACAACCTGCTGGCTGCCCGGCCCGCTGTACTGGAACATAATGACGGGATATTTCCGGGAAGGATTGAAGTCTGCGGGCTTAACCATCCATCCGTCAAGCTGAACACCCTCTGAGGTTGTAAACGAGAAAGCCTCCTTGCCTACCCATCCGTATTCCGCGGTCTTGGCCTTCAGCTCCTTGTTGTCGAGGTTTGTGGCGAGAAGCTTGCCCTGGTTGTCGTGTGTACTATATATGTATGGCGTATTATAGTCGCTCCATGTGTTTATGAAATAGCGGAAGTCGCCGGAGAAGATGGCTGAGTTCCATCCCTCGCGGCTGGTGAGCCGCTGGGTTTTTCCGTTCTTATGTGCGACGTAAATCTGGCGATCATGGGCATTCAGTGTCGCCGCTTGATAATATATGTCGCCGGTTTTGGCATCGTAGCCGTATATTGCCGTAATGTCGAATTTGCCGGAAACCTCACGCTGCAGAGTTCCGTTCATATCGTAAAGATAAATTCCCATGTGTCCGCTGCGGTCGCTTGGCATGAGGATATAGCCGTCACCGACCTGAACCCCAGACACAGCCTCTTCCTTGACATATTTGTCAACCTTGTCCTGAACGAGCAGCTGCGCAACTGTCGAGCGCGGGTTTACGGCATACAGACTCAGTACATCCTGATGGCGGTTCATAGTATACACAATCATCTTCGACGCATCCGGCGTTCGCTTTATACGTGGAATATATCCGTCGCCATCGAGAGGCACCTGCATTTGCTGTGTCTTCTTGGCCTTAATGTCGAAGCTCCATACAGATACTTTGGCATTGTCCTCGCCAGCCTTTGGATATTTGTAGCTGTACTCTCCTGGATAAACCTCGTTCTCCATCTTCTCCGGCTTCAAGCCCTTGTAGAGCTGCAGCGAATAGGTCCTGACCTTGCTCTCGTCATATTTTATCCAGAACAGCATGGTTCCGTCGGCATTGAACTCAAGGGCTGAGTTAAAAGCGAACTCCTCCTCGTTTACCCAGTCAGGAATACCGTTTATTATCTCGTTGAGCTTGCCGTCTTTTGTCACCTGGCTCTCAGAGTTGTCGTAGAGCAGCTTTACGAGGAAGATGTTGTTGTCGCGTACAAAAGCCACCTGCATGCCGTCGGGCGACCAGACCGGAGCCTGCTGCGGTCCGCCTTCCGACAATTTGTCGAGCCTGCGGCTCTGTATGTCATAGATATAGAACACGGCCTTGTAAGAGCGGCGGTATACGGCCTCGGTCTTTGTGCGTATGAGCATACGCTTGCCGTCGGGCGACATTATATATCCGTCGAACGAGTCAATGCTCTCGCCAATTGTATTTTTCACGTCGAAAAGCACACCCGCCTGCTTGCCGGTCTTGAACGAGCAAGTAACAATCTGCTTGCCGTCGGCAGATATCTGGGCATACAGGCCGGTACCGGGCAGAGGGTCTATGCCGCTGATACGCTTGGCTGCGAAAGTGCCGTCGGTAACGGCTTTGAGGTCTAACTTGCCCCCTGCAAAAATGGTTTGTGGAACCATAAGCAAAAATGCACAATAAAGGAATAGTTTCTTCATATATTTTTTGAATTCAATTAACAATACGGCTAAGATAATGCAAACGGGAGCAAAAGAGAATTTATTCTAATTTTGCCGAATGCAGCTTATCTTATGCAAAGTTAGCAATTTTTTCCGTAACTTTGCAAAAAATCACCAACAATGATTTATATTGTTAACTCTCATTAATAAGCATACACCAAATAACACCATGTCAGAGCCTTACAACGATTTCGGCACTTGGATAAGAAAAAAGTTCCCGTTCAGGGTACAGAAACTTACCATAGACGCAGGCTTCTCATGTCCCAACAGAGACGGAAGGATATCCACAGGCGGATGCACATTTTGCGACAACCGCACCTTCAGCCCGTCATATTGCGACCGCACAAAGAGCATAACCAGGCAAATCAGAGACGGCAAGGCGTTCTTCGCCCGCAAATATCCCGACATGAAGTTTCTGGCTTATTTCCAAGCTTTCACCAACACCTACGCCCCGTTGGAGAAACTAAAGGCCATGTACGGGGAGGCGCTGGCAGACGGGGATATTGTCGGAATTGTAATCGGCACACGCCCCGACTGCGTAAGCGAGTCCCTGCTCGACTATCTGCAACAATTGAGCCAACGGACATTCGTTATGGTGGAATACGGTATTGAGTCGGCAAACAACGAGACGCTGAAACGCATAAACCGCGGACACAGCTTCGAATGCAGCCGGCATGCCATCATCAGCACTCACAACCGCGGGCTGCTGACTGGCGGCCACATAATTCTCGGACTGCCCGGCGAAGATGCGTCGGAGAGTCTGCGGCAAGCGCCGATAATCTCATCGCTGCCGCTCGATGTGCTGAAGATACACCAGCTGCAAGTAGTACGCGGCACGGCTCTTGCCCGTGAATACGCCGCACATCCCTTCCATGTATATACTGCCGAGGAGTATGTGGATCTTGTCGCAAAATACATCAGACAACTACGCCCCGACCTTGTTCTCGAAAGGTTCGTGAGCCTCTCGCCGCCCGACATGCTTATAGCGCCACGCTGGGGCCTGAAAAGCTATCAACTTACCGACATGCTCCGTAAGCGGCTTAATGGCTGAGCTTAACCCACTATCATCTTTTCAAAGACATTAGCACATGTAACCTTATACGTACTAATGTATTGACGTTTTCGTCTGTATGTGCGGGCTTATACATACAGACGTCTTTTTAACATTTATCAATTGCCTTTTTATAACCACACTCCGATACCCGAAATAACCATTTTCGGGTATCAGACAGTTGTGCTAATTTCACTAATTTTAGGTATTGTCTGCCTAAACTTTATATTCTAACTTTGCACCCGAAAACAGAAGACAAGCCATAGAGAATTTAAACATAAAATAAAGACAACAAAAATGAACAAACTGACAACATTACTTTTAACTGCAGGAATGCTTGCCGCAACCGGTGACAACACAGCCAACGCACATGTGGCAGCGGCAGACAGCGTGATGGAACATGCCAAAGGCAACCGCCTCAGCATAGGCGGATACGGAGAGGCGGCATATTCACGCAACTTCTACAGCGATGCGGGCAAACGGTATTCTAATGCCTCCGCTTATAAAAACGACCCGAGTCATGGACGTTTCGACATTCCACATGCGGTAATCTACCTCAACTACGATTTCGGTAAAGGATGGACTTTCGGCACGGAGATAGAGTTTGAGCATGGCGGCACAGGCGGAGCCATAGAATATGAGGCTGAGGAGAGCATCGAGTATGAGAGCGAGACAGAGAAAGGCGGAGAGGTTGAGCTTGAGCAGTTCTGGATACAGAAGTCGTTCGGAAAGGCTTTCAACATACGTGCCGGCCATATCGTCGTGCCATTCGGACTTACCAACGCACACCATGAGCCGTTGAACTTCTTCACCGTCTACCGCCCAGAGGGAGAAAACACCATACTTCCTTGCACATGGCATCAGACAGGAGTGTCACTGTGGGGACGCAGCGGTGACTTCCGTTATGAGGCACAACTCACAGCAGGGCTTAACGCTTTCGGCTTCAGCCGCTCGAACTGGATACAGGGAGGCGCAATCAGTCCGTATGAGTTTGAGGTGGCAAACAAATACGGGTTCAGCGCACGTGTGGACAACTACACAATCCCCGGCCTGCGCATGGGCGTAAGCGCATATTACGGACAATCCATGCACAACACCACACCGCACGACATGGAAAAAGGCGAGGCAAAAAAGATAAAAGGCAACGTGTATCTCGGAGCGCTCGACTTCACATACAAACGTCATAACTGGATAGCACGCGGAAACATAGACTACGGTTATATCGGTGACGCAAAGACAATTGCATCTTACACATACCCAGGCACATCGCTCGTAAAGCCAAACGAAAGCGGAAGCAACAAGTATTTCGGCAGCCATGCCATCGCTGTTATGTTGGAAGCCGGCTACGACGTGTTCTCTCAGATAGAGAAACTGCGCCGTGACAACCAGAAGCTCTACGTGTTCGGGCACTATGAGTATTACGACTCAAGCATACACAACACCACATCACAATGGACAAACAAGAAAATCCTGGCTGGCGGCATAAACTACAGCCCTGTACCGGAAATATGTATAAAGGCAGAATACAATCACCGCCTTTTCAAGAGCCAGTACAACAATGAGCCTGCCATAAACATCGGCGTGGCTTACCAAGGATTCTTCCTGTAAGAATACAAAATGACAAGAGTCAAAAGATACATTCGAATTATAAAAACAATTAACAATGAAAACAGCAAAATTTATGGCTATGCTCCTCATGGGAGTATGTGCGTCGGGACTCTCATCATGCTCAGATGATGACGACAACACAACATCAGACAATTATGTAAGCAAAGCCCTCATGAAGCAGACCGCACAGACTTATGTAAACGATGTGGTTTATGCCACATACACGGCGTTGGCAGACAATTCACAGACACTCTAC
Organism: uncultured Prevotella sp.; assembly: GCA_902477645.1. Classification (GTDB taxonomy): domain Bacteria; phylum Bacteroidota; class Bacteroidia; order Bacteroidales; family Bacteroidaceae; genus Prevotella. The sequence continues at coordinate 4,875 of CABSIA010000104.1, forward strand.
GAGGCTTGTTCCAAACTGTACTGCAATGCCAAGACAGGGGCTATGCAACAGAGTGACATTGACGCCGCATGCGAGGCTTTCAAGAACGCGCGTATGGAATGGGAACGCAGTGAGGCTTTCCTCTATGGCGCAGCCACCGACAACGAGATTGATCCGCATATCGACTCATGGCCTTTGGACCGTGACCAGTTGGTCTCAGCCCTTAACAGCAACAATATCATCAACGGCATCAACGGCTCTAATCCTGCAAAGTTCGTTTATGAGAACAACGGCAACTTCGATTCTGTATTAGGTTTCCACGGATTGGAGTTTGTTCTGTTCCGCAACGGAAAGAACCGTACCGTCGCAGACTTCAAGGGCAACGAGACTGCCGAGGGCATGACATCAGTTAAAGGCATTGACGAGCTGGCTTTCGCCGCTGCCGTAGCTGAGGACGTTCGAAATATGACAACACTTCTCGAATACGGATGGCTGTCAGCATCCGTCTCCCCAACACACCAGAGCATACTTACAGCCGCGCCTTGGGTTGTCAGCGGCACTCAGAATGCCGGTCTCTCTCCACGAGGTATAGGCTATGGCGCATATCTGCTTGCCGCCACCACACCCGACGGATATTTCCAGACGTGGCAGGAGACTATGGAGAATATTCTCATTGGCGGTTGCTCAAACATCTGCCAAGAGGTTTATCAGCAGAAGTTAGGTCAGGCCTACCGTGTCGCCACAGGCAATGGCGGTGTGACAGAGGATGGCGATGACGAGTCGATAGACTATATCGAGTCACCATACAGCAAGCGCTCGTTTATTGACTATCAGGACAATATCTATTCTATAAAAAACGTGCTATACGGCACACGCAATATCAATGCGGCAGCTCCTGTGGCCAATTCTCTCATGGCTATCATGCGCGACCACAACTACAGCGGCTACTCAGCATTGGACAACGCTCTCCACAATGCCGTCAAAGCTCTGGAAAATGCAAAGAACAGTGGCATTGCTTTCGTGGATGACCCAAAGAACGCACAGGTAAAAACATGCATTGACGCAGTACAGGAGCTGGATGACCAGCTTAACGAGGCAGGCGCATGGTTCAGAAGACTTTCTGTAAAATAACACACTTTCATCAACAAGAACACCATGAATAAAGGAAAATACTTTTACGCTTCGGCCGCCGCACTGCTCGCACTGTCTATGGCGGCCTGCTCTGACGACAATGTGGACGACAACGGCGAGCCTGTCGAGACCGACGCCAGCTATATTGGACAAGCAGTAGGCAATTTCTCTGCCGAGGAATGGTACCCTGGCGGTAGATTAGGCACAACAGAGAGTACCATATCCGGCTGCTACGAGGATCCCACACCTGCCGTTGAGCAACAGGGACTTACACAACACTTCTTTATCGGCGAGCAGTTGTTTGAGCGCCAGTACACCATCAATACCGGAGCATTCAAAGGACTTGGTCCCGCATCCACACGTAAGTCGTGTCTTGACTGCCATCCCGCTTACGGCCACGGCAAGCGCATGGGCTCTTATACTACAAGCTACGGTAACGGCAACGGTTACCTGCTTGTCATCTACCATCCCACTTACGAGGGCAGCAACGACGGACCATATATCTCAGAGGTGACAGGCATGCCGCAGACACAGGCGACATATCCATTCCTGCCACCTGTTGAGGAAAGTCAAATCAATCTTGAGTGGAAGAATGTCACAGCTATGGAGAGTGGCATTCCGATGAAATTCCCTGACGGTGAGAGCTATCAGCTTATCTATCCCGAGCTTGACATTCCTGTCTCTGCATTCAACACCAATCCCAAACCTTCTAATCTCGCTTTCCGCCTGGAGTCAACAATCGGCATAATCGGTACAGGACTGATTGACGCCATACCCAACGAGGCTATAGAAGAGCAGTATGCGGCAGAGGCAAAGAGTCTTAGAGAGGCAGGACTGGACGTGTCGGAATATCTCAATCCAAGTTTCTGGGATGAGGGCTTGCAGGCTATGGCTCCAGGCGCATACTACCCTGTATTCGGCAAGGACGGTGTAAGTGGAGGTACTCATGCCGACGGCTCCAAATACAATGGCACTGGTCTTGTCAAACGCTTCACATACGCCCTTACACGTGGCTCATTGCAAGACGGGCCGGGAGCCAACGCCATCTGGAACATCCCCAACGTGAGCCGTCCCGACCGCCCAAAGCTCTACTCTACCAAGGCGTGGGCAAATGCCATGGCTGCGAATGAGAGTGTGATAAGCGCAATACAGAAAGACCCGGCATCCCCTTACTATGCCGACGGCACTAAGGAAGGTATCAGCAATGCGGTGTCAATATTGCTCGACCCGACGACAAACCAGTTCGACAACGAGATACACAACTTCACACCAGACCAGAGTATGGACAACTACTACTCGTTCATGGTTTGGCACCGTGGACTTGCCATTCCCCGTGCACGCAACCTTAACGACACGGACGTACAGCGCGGCAAGGAGCTGTTTATGAATATGGGATGCGCGCAATGCCACCGCCCTAAGTGGAAGACAACCAACGACAACTATATCACAGCCGACAAGATAGCCGACAAGAAGTTGCCACGTTATCAGAACCAGACCATTTTCCCATACTCCGACTTCGTACAGCACAAGCTATACATGATAAACGACATTCATGGCTCATGGTGCCGTACCACTCCATTATGGGGACGCGGGCTGTCAAGCATAAACACAGGAGCCGAGGACCGCCTGCACGACTGCCGGGCACGCAATGAGATTGAGGCTATCATGTGGCACTGCTATAGCAAAAAGAGTCACGCCTACGACAGCGCATACAAGTTCTACCTGCTGCCCAAGCCTGACCGTGACGCAGTGGTGAAGTTCCTCAGGTCGATATAATATTTTTACAACTTTATACGTTTAAATATTATATATCGAAGATTATAGCATAAAGTTTAAAGATTAATGTTTAGAATTTAAAGATTAATGTTCAAAATAAAAACAGCCTTATATATCCTGTACATACTCCTGACAGTATGTATGGGATATGCCACAATAATTGAGAAATCACATGGCACACAATATGCCTGTGAGAACATATATGGCGCATGGTGGTTCTCGGCACTGTGGGCCATGCTAACAGCTGCGGGAGCAGTATATTTCCTGAAACGCCGCGTACGCAACACATGCACCGTGCTGCTGCATCTGTCGTTCGTCATAATACTTCTTGGCGCTCTGCTCACACACCTCACGTCAAAGCAGGGTATGATACATCTGCGCCAGGGTGTGCCTACAGACTCGTATCTCGCAATGGAGGGCAACAACATAAAAGAATATCCTCTGCCTTTCACCATACGCCTTGACGATTTCAACATACTCTTCCACAACGGCACGGCAGATGTCTCAGACTATGTAACAAGACTTACCATAGAGGACAACGGCACAAAAAGCAGCGGCACGGTATCTATGAACAATATCTATTCGCACAATTCATACAGACTCTACCAAAGCTCATACGACAATGACTTGCGGGGCAGCATACTGGCCTTGAACTACGACCCCTACGGCATACCTGTAACATATTTAGGGTACGCTCTTCTGTTCTTCTCACTCGTATTCATGCTATTCTACAGGAAAAGCTCTTTCCGTCATATTCTGCCCAAAGCCATACGGGAACAAGAACGTGCAAAGGCGGACAGAATACCGAAAGGCAGATCTGTAATAATTACCATAACGGCAACAGCACTCTGTGTCATGTTCCTCGCCCTAACGGTATATCTTGCTAAAAGATGGTACGACAGTGGTAATCCACCATTGGCAAACGGATATGAGACCATGCTCCTGATGGCATGGATAATAATGGTATTGACACTCGTTGTATACCGTAAGTTATATATCATGCTTCCTTTCGGCTTCCTGTTGGCAGCAATAATATTGTTTGTGAGCCACGTCAGTGGCATGGACAAGCAGTCAGGACCATTACCACCAGTACTCAAATCTCCTTTACTGAGCGTTCATGTAAGTATAATAATGACGGCATACGCCATGCTCTCGGTAACTTTCATCTGCGGTATAACAGCTATAATAATGAAAGTCGCCTCACGCAAAAGCCAATTGGAGTCTTTGTCATTATTGTCACGTCTGTTTCTCTATCCCGCCCTCACATGCCTTGGTCTCGGTATATTCACAGGAGCTGTCTGGGCAAACATCAGCTGGGGACGCTACTGGAGCTGGGACCCCAAAGAGACTTGGGCACTAATCACCTTCATAGTCTATGCAGTGGCTGTACACTCCTCTTCCCTACCCTTATTCCGCAAGCCATCAGCCTACCATATATATATGGTAATATCATTCCTCACTCTCCTCATGACTTACTTCGGTGTAAACTATATACTCGGCGGCATGCACAGCTATGCGTAGGAAAATTAAGAGATCCTCCTTCTCTGCATCGAACATGACATCCTTATTTCATCTCAACACATAAACTATATGTGTCGCTTTTCCGTTTGATGCGATGCCCGAAGCCGAGTCTGCTGCGAAAGCCCTCAACTCTTTCGTCGCACTCGATTTTGGCAAATGAGTCAACTCTGCATAGTCGGCAATTCTTATGTACGGATGCTCTCTACTGGCGAGATATTCTTTCAGCATCTGCAGACGCTCGTCCTTTGAATATGGCGAACGGTTTACACGAATTGTGCCGGCACGCTCAAGCTCACATCTCCCGCCCGCCTCTTTTATCAACATGCGGTCGGCTCTATAGCTCACTCCGTTCAGCTCAAGGCTTTGCGCATTTCGTTTCGCCCCTTCGCCGTCGGCAGAGTCTTTTTCTTTGCCGTCGCACACACCAATTGTTGCCTGGAATGTGCCAATGCCGTCGAGCGTTACGGTATATCCCTCAGCCAACTTGCATGCGAGTTCGAATGCCAAATCCTCCAAGGCATGGCGGAAAACGCTCTCGCTCAGCCCCACTCCACCATGCATGCAGATGGCATGTATCAGCTTGTCGGTAGACACATTACCATAGCTCTGCATGCGGTAATAACACTTTTTGCTGCCGTCTTTTTGCAGATCCGGCATCTCCTGCTTAATGTATTTTGCCATATTTTTTAGTTGACAAGTTTACGGAGTTGACAAGCTGACAAATTCTCTGTTTGTCAACTCGCCTACTATTCATATACAAAGATACAAAATTTAAGAGGCAAATGCAAGTTTTCCTTGATATTTTTATAAATCAAACTTTGATTTACATAAACCCAAGCTTGATTTACGCAGCTACAACCTTTGTTTACATAAGCCAAAGTTTGATTTATAAAATATTCATGGCTTAAGAAAGTTTGCATGAATATGGCTAAAGCCCCCATTCCAAGAACCATACAAGCATCAGTAACAGAAAATTCAAAACTTGCCGCAGTCTGTATTACAAAAAGGCTCAAAAAAAAAGATACGACACACAATATCACCATTTCCGTAACTTGAAAGCCGACATACTGTCTATACAGACTTTGATTGGATTCATTAACTAACATCCCGCTGCTATGACCAGAAAGTATATACAATTAAGCAAACACAATATTGCCATTATCTCACCATTGGCTCAAGTGCGGAATAGTCGTCGTCGGCAATGAATTTTTGGCAGTCGACATTGCGTTTATCGAACATATATCTCTCTACAGCTTTAACAAATGGCGTATTGAAAACCCGCTTTTCGACAGCCTTGTTCACAATCCACATTACTTTTCCCATGTGTAGGTCTTTCTCGATCTGGCGGCGATGGTCGTAGTTGTCCATAGGATAAAGGCTTACGATATAGAACAGCAGCGCGTCAGGGACAACATAGCCGCGGGTCATGGCGCGGGAATCTATTGTTATGTTAAAGAACAGGTAAAGAG
>CABSIA010000105.1 GCA_902477645.1 uncultured Prevotella sp.
GATTTGTCCATCCCGTTACGGGGCGGCAGATTGACTTCAGTTCCGATTGGGCCGACGACTTCGGGGCGCTTATCCTGAAATGGCGGGCATTCATAGCCGGCAGCAGCCAAAACATAGAATAAAGAACACAAAACATAATATAGCAGAAATGAAAAACCAAAAGAGAACCATAGCCATCGTTTGCGGTGGCGACTCGTCAGAACACGATGTTTCGTTGAGGTCGGCACAAGGACTCTATTCCTTCTTCGACCATGAGCGTTATAATATCTATATCGTCGATGTAAAGGGTACCGGCTGGCACGTAAACCTTGACAACGGCGAGACTGTGGAAATCGACAAAAACGACTTCTCTTTCATCCTTGACGGCAAGACCGTCTATTTCGACTACGCATATATCACCATACACGGACAGCCTGGCGAGAACGGCATCATGCAGGGATATTTCGACCTTATACACATGCCATACAGCACCAGCGGCGTGCTGGTTGAGGCCCTTACTTTCGACAAGTATGTGCTCAACAGATACCTCCGCACCTACGGCGTTAATGTTGCCGACAGCATATTGCTCCGCCGTGGCGACAGTTACGATGAGCAGGCTATTGCCGAGCGCATTGGTATGCCTTGCTTTGTAAAACCCGCTGCCGACGGCTCAAGTTTCGGAGTGTCGAAAGTCAAGAATGCCGACCAGCTTGCCCCTGCCTTGCGTGTGGCTTTCATGGAGAGCGACGAGGTTATGATTGAGAGTCTTCTTGAGGGAACTGAGATATCTCAGGGCGTTTACAAGACAGCTGATAAATCTGTCGTGCTGCCTGCGACAGAGGTGGTTACAAGCAACGAGTTCTTCGACTACGATGCCAAGTATAACGGACAGGTACAGGAGATTACTCCGGCGCGCCTTAGCGGGGAGACCGCCAGGAAGGTTGCCGAGGAGACCTCACGCATCTACGACATCCTGCATGCAAACGGAATAATCCGAATCGACTATATAATTTCGAAAGACAGCGAGGGCAACGACAAGATAAACATGCTTGAGATAAACACCACTCCGGGTATGACCGCAACAAGTTTCATACCACAGCAGGTGCGCGCCGCAGGGCTTGACATCAAGGAGGTGCTGAGCGATATCGTCGAGAACCAGTTCTAAAAAGATTGAGACCAAATTCTATATAAATCTAAAAACTTACAGCCTATGATACCTGAGAAGTTTGCCGACATAAGGCCATTTGAGCCTGAAGAGTTGCCGGAAGTGTTCGACAGGCTCCTTGCCAACAGCCAGTTCCGCGCGGTGCTCGCATACCTGTACTCCGGAGTTCCCGTTGATGCTATAGCCGCAAAGATGAGGCAGTGCCCGGACAGCCTTACGTTCCAAAAAGCTTTCTGCTACGGCTTCCTTCACGATTTGCTTAAAAAGGCAAGCCTCGGATGCGATGCCGATTTCAGTGTCGTAGACCTTGCCGCCCGGCACACTTTCATCAGCAACCACCGCGACATAGTGCTCGACTCTGCATTGCTCGATGTCATGCTTATCGACGCAGGATGCTCAACAACGTGCGAGATTGCCATTGGCGACAACCTTTTGTCGCTGCCATGGGTGAAAGACCTTGTAAGGGTAAACAAGAGCTTCATAGTACAGCGTAGCCTGCCGATGAGAGAAATGCTGATGGCAAGCAGAACCCTTTCGGAATACATGCACTATGCCATTGCCGAGAAGGACGAGAACATCTGGATTGCACAGCGTGAGGGCAGGGCCAAGGACAGCAACGACCGCACACAGGAGGCTCTTCTGAAGATGATGGCTATGGGAGGCGAGGGCCAGGCCGTTGACCGTCTCGCCGCATTGCATCTTGTACCGCTCGCCATCTCATACGAGTTTGACCCTTGTGATTTCCTGAAAGCACGTGAGCTGCAGTGTAAGAGAGACGTGCCGGGATGGAAGAAGACAGCGCAAGACGACATTGTGTCTATGCAGACTGGCATCATGGGCTACAAGGGGCACATACATTATCACTGTGCGCCATGCATCGCCTCTTGGCTGAGTTACCTGGCTGACGATACGCCTAAGACAGAACTGTTCCGCATAGTTGCAGGGCATATCGACCGTGAGATACATTCCAGCTATCGCCTGTACCCGAACAATTTCGTGGCTCTCGACATGCTTCATGGCGGCAGTACGCATGCGTCAGAATACACACCTGAGGATAAAGCCGTGTTCACGAAATATCTTGCCGGACAGCTTGCAAAGATAGACATAGAGAACAAGGACGAGCAGTTCCTGCGTGAGTGCATGCTGAAGATGTATGCAAACCCGGCCATCAACAAACTTGCCGTATTGTGATGCGAAACACCATAGGCTCTATATCCGCAGTATTTGCATGTCTTTTGTCGCTGATGCCCGTCTCGTGTACCAACGAGAGCTACGACACCGGCGACGGAGGGCTTAGCTATCTTTGTGCTGACTTTGTTGAGGCTCACACCACTTCCGATACCACAATCACTAAAGTTGTCACCGATGACGGTGCGACTCTTTCTCTCTCACGGGCTTTGAAGCTCAGTTGGGTCTCAGTCCCCGACACCCTATACAGGGCACTGCTCTATTATAACAAAAAAGATAATCCGGTAGAGCCACTGGCAATGGGGCGTGTGCCCGTAATAATTCCCAGAATACAGAAAGACTCCCTTTTTACCGACCCTTTGGGGGTAGAGAGTGTCTGGATGAGTGCCAGCGGAAAATATGTCAACATATCTCTGCTTATAAAAACGGGCATACCCGACAGCGTGGACGCAAGACAATGGATTTCTGTTGTCTATAGCCCCCATACCCCCAACCGGGGTGCAGGGGGGCTGTATGGAGTACAGGACACTCTTCTTTTGCTCCATTCCCAAAACAGCGTCCCCGAATATTATACTTCCCGTATGTATGTCAGCATTCCCACTGCGGCTCTGCCGTCGCGCGATGTTGTCAATATAAGGGTAAACACATACGGCGGAATGAGAACATACACTGTACGGCAGAAACTAGAAAAGGAATAACCGTCATCGCAATGCTCAGGATAGTATTTATAATGTTGCTTGGTGTTGCCGTAGGCAGACTGTTGCGTGGCCGCAACCTGAAGTGGTTGCCGGCGGTCACAATGCTGCTTATCTGGAGCCTGCTGTTTCTGCTCGGCTACGAGGTGGGCAGCGATCCCCGTGTCGTCGGCGGTCTTGCCTCTCTTGGCATGGAGGCACTGGTGTTGTCGTTGGCAGGCATCTTAGGCAGTGCTGTTTTAGCCTGGCTGCTATGGCGTATGGCGGCAAGGCGCAGGGAGGAGCGGCCATGAGAGGCAGCCTTGTTATCACGGCGTTCTTTATCGCAGGCATCCTGTGCGCCCTGTCCGGTTTGTTGCCCGCAGGAACTCTCCCGCCCCGCTATAGCTATTATGCTCTGAGCCTGCTGATGTTCTCGGTTGGCGTCGGAATAGGTTGCGACAGCGGTGTTGTCAGTAAGTTCAGCACCATCGACCCGCTGCTTTTCCTGTTGCCGCTTTTCACCATCGCAGGCACTCTGGCAGGAGTCTCCATTGCGTCGTTATTCATGCCCGGCCGCAGCCTGTCCGATTGTCTTGCCGTAGGCTCCGGCTTCGGTTATTACTCGCTCTCCAGCATCTTCATAACCGAGTACCGTGGAGCGGGGCTTGGCACCGTCGCCCTGCTTGCCAACATCATCCGTGAGCTCGTTACCCTGTTGTTTGCGCCGCTGCTCGCCGCGCGTTTCGGCAAACTTGCCCCCATCAGCGTGGGCGGAGCAACAACCATGGATACCACATTGCCGATTATCTCTCGTGTCTCAGGCCAGTCGCTTGTCATCGTTTCCATATATCATGGCTTTGTCGTCGACCTCGCCGTCCCCTTCCTCGTGACGCTCTTCTGCCAGGTTAGCATATAGAGGCAGAGAAAAAGCAAAGTATGCGGACATACTTTGCTTTTTCTCTTTTTATGCGGACATGCTGTTTTTTTTACAAACCCTCCAGCACTCTTTTCAGCACCACCTGTGCCGATATCTCCCTGTTTGCGGCCTCAGGGATCACGAGGCTGTGGCTGCCCTCAATCACGTCGTCGGTGACGATGAGCCCGCGGCGCACCGGCAGGCAGTGCATGAAGTAGCCGTTGTTGGTCCACGACATGTGCTCCGCGTCTATCGTCCAGCCCATATCCCCCGACAATATCTTGCCGTAGTCTGCCGCACTGGTTACGCCTGGGCAGCTCCAGTTTTTAGCATAGACGAAGTCGGCACCCTCAAGAGCTTTGCGCTGGTCGTATTCTATCCGTGCATCGCCTGTAAACTTCTTGTCAAGCTCATATCCCTCGGGATGTGTTATCACGAAGTCCACGTCGCCGGCGCCCATCCATTCGGCAAACGAGTTGGGCACGGCCTGCGGCAGCGCGCGGCAGTGGGGAGCCCACGTCAGCGCCACCTTCGGGCGTTTTATCTGCAGCTCGGCGCATTTCTCGCTGATGGTTATAAGGTCGGCAAAGGCCTGCAGCGGATGTACCGTGGCGGTCTCCATTGCCACAACGGGCTTGCCGCTGTATTTTACGAACTGCCCCACTATGGTCTCGGCATAATCGAACTCACGGTCTTGCAGTCCGGCAAACGAGCGCACCGCTATTATGTCGCAGTAGCCCGCCATCACGGGGATGGCCTCCAGCAGATGCTCGCTCTTGTCGCCGTCCATTATCACGCCGCGCTCAGTCTCCAGCTTCCATGCGCCGGCATTCACGTCGAGCACTATCACGTTCATGCCGAGATTCATTGCCGCTTTCTGTGTTGACAGGCGTGTGCGCAGGCTGTTGTTGAAGAATATCATGAGCAGAGTCTTGTTCTTGCCCAGATGCTGATAGCCGAAACGGTTGCCCTTCACCTCCTGAGCCTCGGCAAGAGCCTGCCCGAGGTCGCCTATGTCCTCTACGTTGAAGAATGTTCTCATGTTTATTCAGTTTTTTTTGATTTTGTTTTTGAATTGTTCTCGCATCGATGCAAAAATACAACAATTCTGTTGTCCGGCAAAGTTATGTGCGGGATAATTGCCCATTTTCAGGCACTGTTGCAGATTTATACCCTTGTTATGCAAAAAAATGTCATGAGACAGTTGTATATTTGCAGGATTGTTGTATATTTGCAACAGGCTATTAAAACTATTACAAAAAATCTACTAAACAATGCAAACGATGAAAAAGTATTTACTGTTATTTCTGCTGGCGATGATTGCCGTCGCTGGCAATGCCGGAGCCAACGACCTGTGTTGGGACTACACCAACGCCAGTATCCCCACGAAAGGTCCCGACAACGGGCTTTATTACGGGGCTTACGTTAACGACGCCGCCGGAACCAACCTCGGGCTTCACGGCGTGAAGCTCAACAGCACGGGCTATGCCTATTTCGAGAAGGCGCCCGTTGCCGGAAAGCTGAGGCTCGTAATCAGCAACCGCAAGAGCACGGCCGAGTTCAGGGTTGATGTCTGCCGCGGCACCATGGCCGGCGGTGTTCCCGCCAAGGGCGGGCTTATTGCCACCACAGACGCGGCGCAGGGACCCGAGGAGGTCTGCGTAGACCTCGACGAGACCGTCACGGGCGTGTATATCTGCCGCAACACGGGGGCCGAGGGCGTGCTGTGCAAGGTGCAGTTCGTTGAGAATGTGGCACGCTCGTTCACCGATTTCGAGCTCAATTTCATGAACATTACGGCTCTGCCCGAGACATTGCCCGACGGTGTTGCCGGGCTTACGGGCTCGCCACGCAACGACCTTCACGGACTTGACAATTTCCAGATGGCTCTCAACGTGGACGGACCGGTGAGGCTCACCATAGGCGGATGCCAGTACAGCGCGACGCCTGCCGTCATAAAGAACGGCGACGCGGTGCTTGCGGAGGTGGATGTGAAGTCGCCCGGCTGCTATCACAATGGCGGTGTGGCCACATGGACATACAACTCCATGGAGCCTGCCACGCTGACCGTCGTAGGCGGGCAGTATACTCCGTATATCAAGGCCGAGGCCTGCGAGTATGTGGCCAATGTCAGCGTCACCTACTACGACCAGAACGGAAACAGGCTCGGCGAGGAGTCTGTGGAGCCGGGAACGCCGTTCGTGCCGAAATTCACGGCGGCCGACCTTCCTGCCATTGCCGAAGGAACGGCTTTCCGCGGATGGTTCACCAATGCGGGACTGAAAATTGCGGAGGGCACGCCCATTGAGGCCGACACCAGGCTCAACGCAAAGGTGACGGTCATAGAGAGGGCCGAGACTGGCACACACTACGACTACGACATGACAAAAAACACATGGTATCAGGAAGACCACGAGCTGATAGCCGTTGACGGAAGCTATTACAACAGCCACGGATGGCTTGCCGCGGCCGTCAGGCTTGAGGTCGCTGCCAAGGCTGTGGTCATGGTGAGAAACTGCCTGTACTCTGGCGAGCAGACCGTAGAGGTGACAGACGCCGCGGGAAACCGGATTGCAGCATTCCAGGGCAAGGCTGAGGCCGACGGCGGCGTAGCCTCGTTCACCTACAGCGGCGAGCCGACAACCCTGACCATCACCTATCCCGCCACGGCATACGTGCATGGTGTTGAGGTCTATAACGTTGAGGACTTTGTCGCCAAGGACGGGGCAACCGGCTACTACGTCATATCCCCGGGCGACGTGCCGGGCCTGCTTCTTGCCATAAAGTCGGCTCAGGAGGGCGACCGCATTTTCCTGCCAAACGGCACATACGACTTCGGCGAGACCGTAAAGACTGCCATATCCGCCAACAGCCTCTCCATAATCGGACAGTCGGCTGAGGGTGTTGTCATAAAGAATGCTCCTGACATAAAGGTTGAGGGGCTGGGCAGCGCCGACCTTTTCCAGAATTTCTCGACAGGACTGTACATGCAGGACCTCACGCTGCAGAACGGCCTCGACTACTACAAGGCGGGCACAGGGCGGGCACCCGTGCTGCAGGACCTCGGCACGCAGACCATCTTGAAGAATGTCTGCATGCGCTCTTATCAGGACACTTACTACTCGAAGAGCGGTGACTACTATTTCGAGGGCGGGCTAATACAGGGAACTGTCGACTATATCTGCGGCAACGGCAACGCATACTTCAACGGCGTTACCCTGCTCAACAAGAGCCGCTCGGCATCGGGCTCCGCGGGCGACTGCACCATTACGGCGGCTAACACGTCGGCTGAGCTGAAGGGCTATGTGTTCAACGGATGTACGATAGAGACAGAGAGCAAGACTTTCAACTTCGGACGCTCGTGGGGAACGGCAAAGACGGCTTTCCTCAACACCACCATAAAGAGCGGAAAGCTCGCCGCCACGCGATGGACTGTCGCCGGAATGAACTCGGCTCCTGTGTCGTATAAGGAATATAACACCATAGACCTGTCGGGCAACGGAATGGACACTCCTGCGTCAAACATCATTGAGTTCACGCATTCCACAGGCAACAACAAGATGGAGACCGTACTGACAGAGGAAGAGGCGCAGGAGTATGCGCTCGACAAGTTCTTTACAGACTGGGAACCTGCGGCCGTTGCCGCTCAGGAGACTGCCGGTGCGGAGAATTTTGACGCAGAGGCCGCATACCTCATTGAGAACAACGGAGAGTTTGTCGCCATTGTCAAAGGCTCTGCGATTTCTGCCTATACCGAGGGTACTGTGCGCAAGGCTAACGGGCGTGGCGGATTTGGCAAGCCTGCCGATCTCTCTGTTGTGACAGGTGTTAAGTGTCTGGAGCATGTGGAGAACGCAGAGCGCAAGCCGCTCATATACGATGTGCTTGGCCGTCGTCTTACCTCTCTGCAGAAAGGCGTCAATATAGTTGACGGCAAGAAGGTGGTGAGATGACATGCTGATTTGAGCCGTATTCTCATTTAGGCCTGACTTGGCCCTCGCCCTCAATAATCCACTTGTATGTGGTAAGCTCTTCCAGAGCCATGGGGCCGCGGGGACCAAGTTTTTGTGTGCTTATTCCTATCTCGGCGCCGAGTCCGAACTGTGCGCCGTCGGTGAAGCTCGTGGGGGCGTTCCAATATACGCATGCCGCGTCAACCTGTTGCTGGAACATGCGTGCGGCAGTCTCGTTGCCGGTTATTATGGCCTCGCTGTGGCCAGAGCCGTAGAGCTGTATATGCTCCAGTGCCTCGTGGATGTTGTCTACGGTGCGTATGGCCATTTTCATTGCCATAAACTCTGTGCCGAAACTCTCGCCGGTGGCGTGCCGGAGCAGGGGTGGGGGATATTTGCCCTCAAGCGCGCTGTAGGCTCTGGTGTCGGCAAATATCGTCACTCCGTGGGCTGCCAGCGGCTGGCATACGGCGCTCAGGTCGTTGAGCTTGCCGGAATGAACAATGAGGCAGTCGAGCGCATTGCATACGCTGCACCGGCGGGTCTTGCCGTTCTCTATGATTTTGGTGGCCATGCTGGTGTCGCCGTCTTTGTCGAGATATGTGTTCACTACGCCCGCTCCTGTCTCTATCACGGGCACCTTTGCCGTGTTGCGCACAAAGTCTATGAGCTTTCGTCCGCCCCGTGGAATGCAGACATCTATATACCCCACGGCTCCGAGCAATTCGGCCGTGGCCTCGTGGGTGGCCGGCAGAAGTGCGGCAATGGCGGTGTCTATGCCCTTTTCCTTAAGGGCCGTGTGTATGAGGCCGATTGCCGCGCGGCATGAGCCGTCGGCATCTTTTCCGCCTTTCAGTATGCAGGCGTTGCCGCTTTTTACGCACAGGGCAAACACGTCGAACGTTACGTTGGGGCGTGCCTCGTAGATTACGCCTATCACGCCAAACGGCACGCTCGTGCGCCGGAGCCTCAGTCCGTTGTCTAAGGTCGTTTGCCGGGTCTCTATGCCGAGTGGCGACGGCAGAGCCGCCACATGGCGCATGTCGTCGGCTATGGCTCTCAGCCTTTGCTCTGTCAGCATCAGACGGTCGTAGAGGGGACTGGCCTTGTCCATTTTTGCCAGATCCCCGGCATTCGCCTCTAAAAGCATCTCGCCGTTTGCCTGTATTGCGTCGGCAACAGAAATCAGAATTTCGTTGCGTTGGGAGTCGCTTAGCAATGCGAGTTGTCTGCTTGCCGCCTTCACTTTTTTGAATGTCGAAGTGAGTTCTTTTTCCATTGGCGTTGGTGTTTTTTGCTTGCGGCCGCTACATGTAGCGGCCCTACATTATTAGCTCTTTGCAACAAATTCCGTGTGTGGCGTGTCTTCGGGGCTGCAGATAATGTCTAAGAGAATGTTGTCGCGCTTTCCGTTGGCTATGACAACATTTATGCCGCTGTCCCGCACCTTTGTCGCAGTGGCGTATTTTGATGCCATGCCGCCTCTGCCCATCGTGCTTTTCGCCTCTTGGATATATGCCGACAGGTCGGTGCCGGCATCAACTTTGCCGATAAGCCTGCTCTCCGGGGCGGCGGGGTTGCCTGTGTATATGCCGTTGATGTTGCTCAGCAATATGAGCATGTCTGCCTGCATCATCATTGCGATAAGCCCCGACAGCTCGTCGTTGTCGGTAAACATAAGCTCCGTGACGCATACCGTGTCGGTTTCGTTGACTATAGGCACCACGCCATTCTCAAGCATCACTGTCATGCAGGCTTTCTGGTTTGAGTATTGCTCGCCTTGCTCGAAGTTCTCCCTCATGGTAAGCACCTGCCCGATGTGTATGCCGTGTTCACGGAACAAGTCGTAGTATAGCCCTATCAGCTTTACCTGCCCGAGCGACGAGAACAGCTGGCGCTGCTCTACGGAGTCGAGACTGTGGTCAACTTTCAGCTCGCCTCTGCCGCATGCCACGGCACCAGAGGAGACAAGTACCACCTCGTGTCCTTGTCCCTTCAGCCATGCCACCTGGTCGACTATTGCCGAAACCCTTGTGACATCAAGTTTGCCGTTGTCACGGGTCAGCACGTTGCTGCCAACTTTTATTACAATTCTCATATTAGTTTTTAGTTGACGAGTAGACAAGTAAACAAGTCGTTAGCTGTAAAGACGTGGAAGATGCCGTTAACTCGTCAGCTTGTCAACTCGTTTACTATTCTTATTTGTTGTCTTTTGCCCTTATCTCCACGCGGCGTATTTTTCCGCTGATGGTCTTGGGAAGCTCGTCTACAAATTCTATGATGCGCGGATATTTGTATGGAGCAGTCTCTCGCTTGACGTGAGCCTGCAGCTCCTTGATAAGGTCGTTGCCAGCTTTGTCTTTCCATTCTTTTGCCAGCACCACGGTCGCCTTCACCACCATGCCGCGGATCTCGTCGGGCACACCTGTTATGGCGCATTCCACCACTGCCGGATGCGAGATGAGGGCACTCTCAACCTCAAACGGGCCGATGCGGTAGCCGCTCGACTTTATGACATCATCTATGCGGCCCACGAACCAATAGTAGCCGTCCTCGTCGCGCCATGCCATATCGCCAGTGTGATACATTCCGTCGTGCCACACCTTCTTTGTGGTCTCCTCGTCGCGATAGTAGTGCTTGAACAGTCCGTAAGGCTTCTTGTCGCCTACTTTTATGCAGATCTCACCCTTCTCGCCGTCCTCACACTCTGTGCCGTCAGCCTTTAGCAGATGTATCTCATACTGAGGGTTTGGCTTGCCCATGCTTCCGGGCTTTGGCTCGTTCCATGGGAAGGTGCCGAGA
>CABSIA010000106.1 GCA_902477645.1 uncultured Prevotella sp.
CGTCGACCTCAACCTGGGCACATCAATGTAACTCTTTGCAAGAGTCAGCATATCTTTATACACCTCATCCTCTTTTTTGCCGTCTATAGCAGCCTTAAGCAAAGCGCGGGCGTATCTCACCGATATTACTCCTATGTCCATAGGCATTATTTATTATCTTCTGTAACTTCATCCAATAGCCTGTCAATAGTTTCCATCTGCCGGGATTCAGTAGAAAGCTCTTTGCGGAGAATCTTCTCTGCCACCCTCACAGAAAGGTCGGCCATCTGCGAGCGTATCTCGCTGATTGCGGCCTGCTTCTGGCTCTCAATCTCAGCCTTTGCCTCAGCTATCAGGCGGTTACCTTCCTCACGTGCCTTGTCTTGTGCCTGCGCAACAATGGCATCACGTGTGTCGGCAGCCTCCTTCAATATCTGAGCCTGCTTCTGACGAGCCTCCTGAAGCATGGATTCACCTTCTGCCTTAATGTTTGCAAGTCTCTCTGACGCCTCTTTTGCCTTTGCAAGACTCTCATCGATGAATTGCTTACGTTCCTCTACCATGTTTATGATAGCAGGAAAACCATATTTAGCAACCACGAGGAAAACCACAAGGAAAGCCAAAAGCATCCAAAACAGCAAACCAAGGTCTGGTGTCAATATTGATGGCAAATTTTCCATTGTTTAATGAATTTAGGCTGACATGCTGTGAAATCGTCTATAGACTCCAAATCGGCCAGCCAATATGAGACTTTATTATTTGATAAGGAATGCACATGCAGCGATGGCGAAGAGAGCACACCCCTCAACGAAAGCTGAAGGAAGAATCATGTTTGTCTGAATCTTACCGGTAGCCTCTGGCTGACGCGCAATAGCGTCCATAGCGCTGCCACCAATCTTACCAATACCCAAACCTGCACCAATTGTTGCAATACCTGCTCCGAGACCGCAGCCCAGCTGTGCCAGACCCTCAGCGGCTAAAAGTGTTGAAATAATCATAATCGTATAAGTTTAATTTTTTAATTATTAAATGTTCTGTTTTAATTCTAAGTTTATATGTTTTTATTGATGCTCCTCTTTATGCGCCAATCCTATGAACACCGCACTCAACATTGTGAAGACATAAGCCTGCACAAATGCGACAAGCAACTCAAGGCAGTTCATAAACAAAAGCATTATAGCACTAAAAATGTTCAGTCCGAGACCGAAGCCGACACCCATTGACCATCCCAAGAAAATAACACATGTGAAAGAGAGTATTACGGCATGACCAGCCATCATGTTCGCAAAGAGACGAATCATCAATGCAAACGGCTTGGTAAATACGCCGAACAGCTCTATCACCGGCATTATAGGCACAGGATAAGCCTTCAGGAACAGAGGCACCTCGGGCCAGAATATCTCTTTCCAATATTCCTTGTTGCCGAAAAGGTTGATGGCAAGCATCGTACATACGGCAAGGAACAACGTGATATTGATATTGCCCGTAACATTGGCTCCACCTGGGAAGATTGGCAACAGACCAACCATATTAGTGATAAGAATAAAGAAAAATACTGTCAGCAGATAAGGAGCATATTGTTTGTAGTGCCTCTCACCGACAGACGGGCGTATAAGGTCGTCGTGTATTGTCATGACAAGCATCTCGACAGCACCGACAAAACCTCTTGGAGCCTCGCTCTTCTCATTGCGTTTCTTATACCAGCGAGCGCAAGAAAGGAAAATAGAAATCATGATAATGACAACTATCCATATCTGCGCTACAGTCTTTGTAATACTGAGATCTAAAGGTCTGACGACTGTACCATCCGACATTTTCTCGTATATCTTGCCATGATGCTCTCCGTCAAAAAAGAAAGACTCTGGCAGACTGTGAGCTGTACAGAAAGTCCATTCACCGGTCTGGCAACTCCTTACTATAATAGGGAGTGGAATGCTCAGATGCTTGCCCTCGTATGTGGCGATATGCCACTCGTAGGAGTCGGCAAGGTGCTCAAGCACTATTTCCGGTATGTTTAGCTCTCCATCGCCATGACCCTCAGAGGCAGCAACCGATTTGACAGGCATGACAGCCAACAGCATCAAGAGAATTATTGTTCCTATATGTTTCATCTTGCACTAATAGAAAGTTACTTTTTGAGTTTGTCGCCATTAGTAAGGCGGGAAAAGAAAATTGAGTGATGCGACAGCATAAACAGATAGAAAAACAGTATTACTATAATATATGGCACCACGGCATCCCGTCCGACAGCTATATAGCATCCGAACATTGTAGCCAAGGCAAGCAACATTCTGGCACCCGACACAGCTGTATAGAAGGTTGTCAGATTATCTGGTGAGTTCTTTGCAACCTTACGCCATATAAGCGCATCTGCCGACTCCACGATACTTGAGAACCCTACTCCTACAGCAACAGGATACATAAGCCCTGTAAACAACTGCAACTTCTCACAGATGAAAGCGGCAAAAGTCAACAGGATTATGAAGAACATACTCCACAATATATATTTAACACACAGTTTATCTATATCTGCCATAGTTATAATTCTACGCAAAGATTTACGCCATTGTTCTGCACTTCGGCAAATCCACCCGATATATTCAGCTCCTTACGCCCGTCAGCGCAATCATAGACAACACGTCCGGAATTAAGAGACGATATAATCGGCGCATGGTTGGGCAAAACCTGAAACTCGCCCGACGAGCCCGGTACAGTTACGCAGTCAACATCTCCTACAAAGACTATCTTCTCTGGAGAAACAATCCTCAATTTTAAACTCATTTCTGTAAATCATTAAGTGGTTTTACTACTTGGCAGCCTCAATAAGCCTCTTGCCCTTGGCAATAGCATCCTCGATAGTTCCCACATTGAGGAATGCCTGCTCCGGAAGGTCATCGACCTCGCCGTCAAGTATCATGTTGAAACCTTTTATAGTGTCTTCTATTGACACCATCACCCCTGGAACACCCGTGAACTGCTCTGCGACGGCAAATGGCTGAGAGAGGAAACGCTGAACACGGCGCGCGCGGTTAACAGTCAGCTTGTCCTCGTCAGAAAGCTCATCCATACCAAGAATAGCAATGATATCCTGTAGCTCCTTGTAACGCTGAAGTATCTGCTTTACACGCTGAGCACAATCATAATGAGCCTTACCAACGATAAGCGGGTCAAGAATACGGGAAGTAGAACCCAGCGGGTCTACAGCCGGATAAATACCCAACTCCGTAATCTTACGGCTTAACTCTGTAGTCGCATCAAGGTGAGTAAACGTAGTTGCAGGAGCAGGGTCGGTCAAGTCGTCAGCAGGCACGTAAACAGCCTGTACAGACGTGATAGAACCTTTCTTTGTAGATGTAATACGTTCCTGCATCACACCCATCTCGCTTGCCAACGTAGGCTGATAACCTACAGCGGAAGGCATACGGCCAAGAAGAGCCGAAACCTCGGAGCCAGCCTGAGTGAAACGGAAGATGTTGTCGATAAAGAACATGATATCGGCAGCCTCGCCGTCTTTACCACCATGGTCACGGAATTCCTCTGCTACGGTAAGTCCAGACAACGCCACAGAAGCACGTGCGCCAGGAGGCTCATTCATCTGTCCATAGACAAGTGTGGCCTGTGACTTCTGAAGTTCCTCTGGGTCAACAAGGGAAAGATCCCATTTTCCCTCCTCCATTGCCTTTCTGAACTTGTCACCATATCTGATTACACCAGACTCTATCATATCACGGATAAGGTCGTTGCCCTCACGTGTACGCTCACCGACCCCCGCAAAAACAGAATATCCGTTGTGGCCTTTAGCGATGTTGTTGATAAGCTCCATGATAAGCACGGTCTTGCCTACACCGGCACCACCAAACAAACCAATCTTACCACCCTTCATATAAGGCTCGAGCAAGTCGATGACCTTAATACCGGTAGCAAGCATCTCTTTGTGTGTCGAAAGGTCTTCGAACTTAGGCGGTTCCCTATGAATAGGATAAGCACCTTTCATGTCAAGAGATTTCATACCGTCAATAGGCTGTCCGATAACATTCATCATTCGGCCCTTGATTTGATCGCCAGCAGGCATAACGATAGGCGAGCCTGTCTGCTTTACCTCCAATCCTCGCTGAAGCCCATCGGTGTTGTCCATAGCCACACAACGGACAGTGTCCTCTCCGATGTGCTGCTGAACCTCAACAACCAACTCACGCCCATCGGGACGCTCAACCTTCAAGGCATCATGGATTTTTGGCAACACCTTCTCAGCATCCAGACCTTTTGTATCGAAATAGACATCAATAACTGGTCCGATAATCTGTGAAATGTGTCCACTAATTTGTGCCATAAATTAATATTATTATAAGTTTATAATTATCGAAAATAATGTATAAAGTTTTAATTATACCAAAATATCATAACAAGCTGATAATATGCAATTTAATTATATGCTTAATTCATCAAGCACCTTAATCAGCTTACGGTCGAAAGGCTTGTCTTGGCGTATTGCCTCGCTGAGTGGGACATATACGACCTCATTGTTTCTCACACCGACCATAATGTTGCGCTGTCCTTGCAAAATAGCCTCTATAGCACCCACACCGGTACGGCTGGCAAGTATTCTGTCGCGCGCTGTTGGACGGCCGCCACGCTGCAGGTGTCCAAGAATTGAAACCCGTACATCATATTCCGGGAACTCGTTTGTTACACGGTCTGCATAATAAAGAGCGCCACATTTTGGACTCTCAGACACAATAACGATACAACTTTTCTTCGACTTACGAATACCACGCTGCATGAACTGGGACAACTGGTCGACATCAGTGCTGTCTTCCGGTATAATGGCAGCCTCCGCACCACTGGCAATGGCTGAGTTCTGTGCCAAGAAACCTGCATCTCGCCCCATAACCTCAATAAAGAAAATCCGCTCGTGGCTCTGGGCTGTATCACGAATACGGTCTACACAGTCAACAATGGTATTCATTGTAGTGTCGTAGCCAATTGTATTGTCTGTGCCATAAAGGTCGTTGTCGATAGTTCCTGGCAAACCGATGCAGCATACATCAAAGTCTTTCGCAAACTGCATAGCTCCAGTCAGTGAGCCGTTACCACCAATGACGATGAGAGCGTCAATTCCGTGCTTAACCATGTTGTCGTATGCTTTCTGACGACCTTCTGGAGTCATAAATTCCTTTGAGCGGGCAGTCTTCAGCATAGTACCGCCCTGATTTATTATACCACTGACATTCTCGGTTGTAAAATCTTTGATTTCTCCATTAATCAATCCATCATAGCCGCGGTATATACCCTTGATATTGAAACCGTTATAAATACCAGCACGTGTGACGGCACGTATGGCGGCATTCATTCCCGGGGCATCACCTCCTGATGTCAATATGCCTATTGTTTTTATTTTAGTCATAGATTTATATTGTTTAGTTTAAATTACATACAAAATTATCATACCAACGATGCCTCCTGCCAAAGCCTTGAGACCAACATTGCGCAGATACCATCCGAACTGCATTCTCTCGGCTTTTATAAGCGCAAGACCGCTCAAAGAGCCTATAGCAAGTATGTTTCCGCCAACAGCGGAAGTGTAGGCAATAATCTTCCAGAATATGCCATTCTGTATAAAATTTGACTCATATACAGATTTGCCCACACTGACAATCTCTGCGGGATACATGTCATAGAGCGAGAACCAGCTGTAGGCATTGGCAAAGCTGTCGATAACACTACTGAGCAGCCCCGAGAACAAGCCAAGAATCCACACATTGTGGATATTTGTATCGACAAAGCTCCTAAATGTCGCAAAGGCACCTGTTTCTGACACCACTCCAACTGCAAGCATGATGCCCATTACAAAAAGCATCATCTGAATGATGCCATATTGCAACACTCGTGGTATCTGCTTTTGTATCATGGCATCGTCGTTCATCAGTTTTCGGTTGAAAATCTCATTTACAATCCATAATACAGACAACACGCAGCAAGCGCCAAGGAACGGGCTTAACTTTGTGATATTGTGGAATGTTGGAATAAACCACAAACCGCCAATGCCTACAAAAAGCATCATAAGACGCTGCCAAACATTTAGCCTTGTGTCGTCACCGCGATAAGGCATTGCAACCCATTCTGTCTCTACCCTCTCAGGCAACATACGCCCCAAAAGAAAAATCGGAATAAAGCATGCTGCCAAGCATGGCAGAAGAAGACTAAGGGAGAAATTTGTGGCTGTAACAGTACCTGTATTCCAGAGCACCAGCCCTACAGGGTCGCCAATAACAGTCAATGCGCCTCCCATATTTGCGGCAATCACTATTGCAGAGCCATAAATTAAGCGGAAACGCCGGGTTGGAATAATCTTACGCATTATAGTAAGCATCATAACCGTCGTTGTAAAGTTGTCGAGATTTGCGGAAAGAAAGAACGTTACGGTTGTAATTGTCCAAAGAAACTTCCACGACGACCTCGTCTTAAGCAGTTGTGATACAAAATCGAAACATCCGTTATTATTCAATATCTCAACTATGGTCATTGTGGCAAGCAAAAAGAGCACTACGCCACAACCATAACCGGCATATTTCAAGAAAATCTTATCTGCAATGAAGAGCTTGACATTGGCACTCGTAGACTCCGCACCGGCAAGGTAGGCTGTATAATCGGCTGCGTGAAGCCCCATCACGAAATCTGTCCCGTAGCAGATGTACAACACCCAGCCTATAGTACCGGCAAACATAGCCACGGCGGCTTTGTTCACCTTAGTTACGGTCTCCGTTGCAAGGAGAATATAACTAACCAAGAGTATTGAGACGATTACGATTGCCATTTTTTTGTTATTACGACGCAAAGACTATGCAAGCGAGAGCAGGGGGTATTTTCTATCTGCCGAGCGCTGCATATCTTCTGCAAAGATAACAAATTATCCGCAACTGACAAACCGAATGAGAGCATTTTTTACTCGTTTAACGTGTAATTAATAAAACAAAATAAAAATTAGCGGAAAAGAACAGTTTTCAGGCTGAAATAAACAAACTCCTGCATCCTAAATAAAAACCAAGAGCACCTTAGCGGCATATATCCCAACTTCATTTTATTGCGAAATGTCAGCCTGCGGGTTTCTATGCTCCCCCATGTAGTCCTGATTATCTGATATCCATATTCAACATCTTCTTTCGAGAGATTTTTCCTATTTTTATATATGAAATACATAGCGTCTACAACATTCAGCCATCTTACATTCTCATAAATACTCAGCAGACGCTCATCACAGCACAATTGAGAGAGTGAGCGTTTCATGCTCGCATTGGCTATCAGATAGTCAAACTTGCGCACCGTCGGCTTGTGTGTCACAGATTCCTCATGCTGCCGGTAGTGATATTGCCCATTGCAGCATCTAACCTCTCGCGACACAAAATAGTGCAGACGTGTCGTATTGTCGTCACTATACGCACGTGCCGACTCATCATAAGGAAAACGGTGGTGGATATTGGCTCTAACAATATAAACTCCATGTATTTTCCATGTCAGAGAAGCCTCAAAAGCATCCTTCCCGGACATTACGCCGAAAGCCTCCACAGGATAAGGCTCTTTTCGGTCCGGATATTCATAAATTGTATCAAAAAGCACGGAATCCGTCTGTGGATGAAGCTCAAAACAGTTGACAGCCAGCTCAAGGCAGTCATCCGACATCCAGTCGTCACTGTCCAAGAAACAAACGAACTCCCCCCCCGCACGTTTCAATCCTACATTACGCGCATGAGCCTGTCCCTGATTTTCTTCCAAATGGATCACCTCAATCCTGTTGTCTGCCAAAGCATAGCTGTCTAAAATGTCAGGCGACTCATCTGTAGAGCAGTCATCGACACATATTACCTGTATATCATGAAGTGTCTGTCTTAACAAAGAGTCAAGACACTCACGGAGATACTTCTCCGTATTATACACCGCTACAAGAACGCTCACCTTACACATCACGCCCGAATTTTCTTATAAATTTGCCTCTCAACGAATTCCAGAGCGACGTCTTGCTTTTCAATATACCCAAAGAGACTGCCAGGCTACCACAGAAAAGCAGACAGCCTACAATCCAATATAAAATACCAGCAGCTGCCGAAGTCATCAGATATGCGACTATACAAAGCGGCAACTGCATGGCCGCATAAACAAAAATCTTCGCCGAAGGCCTATACCCATACTTATAATTGGCATAAAGATAGACAACGGCAAAATTCAACAATGAAGTCATCGTTATGGCGGCTCCTGTGCCTGTGAGTCCCCTCGTCCCATAACCATATCCGACAAACCCCACAAGTGATATGTCGTAAATGGCTTCAAGCGTCAGGTATGTGGCAGAGTCACCTTTGGACAAGGATATATATTCAACAGGAAGATTCATGGCACGCAAAAACATGGCGAAAACCATTATCTGAACCATACCGATGGCAGGCAGGAACTTACCGCTATAGAGCAACGGCAACAAAACCGGCAACGAGACTAAGAAAAACACCAACAACGGCGACACCAGCAAAAGTGTCACTTCTATCTGTCTGTTTACCACCCCGTTGAGCGGAGCCCCACATTCTTTTATTGCCGACAGACGAGGAAAATATTCAGTCTCCATAGCTGAGAAAACCATCCCGGCATACGTCATCGTCATCATATAGCCGGCATTGTAAAGTCCAACCTCTGTTACCGACGCCACATTGCTCAGGAAGCTCCTTATCGCAAATTCGGCGCCTGAGCCGAGGACTCCGGCAAAAACAAAAGCAACGCCAAGGCGCACCATACCGACACCACCAACAAGCACACTCTTATCTCCCGAAAAACTCAATGGATACTTGCGGTAAGAAAACATCACACACAAGAGCATCTGTGCAAGAGCAAGCAGTACAAGCGAAGGGACAATGGCCTTTTCCCTATAAATATAATACAAAGGTATGGAGATTACAAGTGCTGCGAAGATAGTGTATATGGGAATTATGGCAAGATTCCTCAACTGCCGTGTACCTTTTAGTATAGCCATCTCTCCGCCTGTTATCGCCGTAAGCGCTACTATTGGGGAAAGGAATATGAAATGCAGGGTATGCCCGTCCCATGAGAAAGTCCACTTGCTGAGCAACGGACTAAGGGCGATGCACAGAAACATGCCTACGATACCGACAAGCAAACTCCAGCTACGTACAGTTTTTATTGTCTGGCTAAGTTTCTCAACATTATTCTCGTCATAATCGGCAGAGATATTTTTAACCGCACTAACAGATATGCCGAGATTTGTCGAGTCTGAGACAAGCTTCACCGTAGAGTTGAACAAGGCTATAAGCCCCATTCCGTCAGGACCCAACATCATAGCAACCAACTTGTTGCGCACGACGCTCATAAGGATGCCAAGCCCCTGTACGCCGCCAAAAATGCCGGTGTATTTCACAATATTGGAATAGCTGTCTGCCTGTTCTGCTTTTTTCATTATTATTTTAACGCAACTTCTATCTTTTTATTATCCCAGCGGCCTAAATAAAATCATGAGGCAAGCGTTGAGACAATACGCTTTCACGCAGGCTGCAATTTACACGACTCTATCCTAAGCCTGCCCGATTTTGCGGTTTCTACGTACGCCATGTCAGATACAAAAAAATAAAGCATGGCTCATCTGTCAATGAAGCCGCTTGCGATGGCGAATGCAAGCGGTTTCAACAGCCATTGCAAGCGGCTGCGTTTTTTACGGTGTCAGAATGCGTTTTTCTAAAATTTAAATCTGAGACAGAAAATTTTGCAATAAAACACACTTTGCATTTTAGAAAAAAAATGCAGACCTTTTTACAGGCCTGCAATTCTCTGAAATGCTGATAAAAAATTATTTCTTAAAGAAATCCTTAACATCCTCATTACGAACCATGTGCTCATCAAAGATGTAAGCGCCAGTCTTAGGACTCTTTACCATCTTTATAACCTTTGTATAAGCACGTCCGTCAGTAGAACCTTCGTGAAGGGTAGCGACCGCTTTTTTAGCCATATTCTAAATCTCCTTATTACTTTATTTCCTTGTGAAGAGTCATCTTCTTCAGGATTGGGTTATACTTCTTCAACTCAAGACGCTCAGGAGTGTTCTTGCGATTTTTTGTGGTAACATAACGGCTTGTTCCTGGGAGTCCGCTGTTCTTCATCTCAGTGCACTCGAGGATAACCTGTACCCTATTGCCTTTAGCTTTCTTTGCCATGGTTATTAATCTCCTATAACTTTTATGTCCTTCCAATCGCAATAGCCCTTGGCAACCGCCTGCTTAAGAGCTGCGTCGAGACCTACTTTATTAATAAGACGAAGACCAGCAGCACTGATCTTGAGTGAAATCCAGCACTCTTCTTCCACATAGTAGAATTTTTTGCTGAAGAGGTTAACGTCAAAGGAACGCTTTGTGCGATGCTTTGAGTGAGACACATTGCAACCAATCTGTGCCTTCTTGCCTGTAATCTGACAAATCTTAGACATTGCTATGATTAAATTTTGTTTTCGTTTTTTGATACTTATTCCAAACAGGGTGCAAAATTACAAATATTTTCGGAACCTGCAAAACATTTCCATAAAGAATTGTGTCTTTTAAGGAATTTTATTGTTTTTCCGCCAGAAACCGTGCGCACATTTCGGCACAACGCTCACCATCTACGC
>CABSIA010000107.1 GCA_902477645.1 uncultured Prevotella sp.
GGCAATGCCGCCGCCCACAGTTTCTATCCCGGCAAGAACCTTGGAGCGCTGGGCGATGCCGGTGCCGTAACGACCAATGACGACGAGGTTGCAGCAGTTGTCAGGGCATTAGGGAACTACGGCTCTTCACGAAAATACGTTTTCGACTACCTTGGCTACAACAGCCGCATGGACGAGATACAGGCCGCCGTGCTCAGCGTAAAGTTGAAATATCTTGATGCCGACAACGAGAGACGCAAACAGATAGCCCGCTACTACGAAAATGCCATCAGCAACCCGCTCATCAACATTCCGAAAAACGAGGCAGACTGCGTATATCACATTTTCCCTATCCTCGCACGGCACCGCGAAGAGCTTCAACGCCACCTCGCCGAAAATGGAATATCGACCATGATCCACTACCCTATTCCACCCCACCGGCAGAAATGTTACAGCGATTGGCAAACCCCGCCACTGCCCATTACGGAGTATATCCACGAGTCTGAGCTAAGCCTGCCGTGCAACCAGACAATGACGGATGCCGAAGCCGAATATGTGGCAGAGAAAATCAAAGAGTGGAAAAAATAAAAGAGCTTTGGCTCATCAGAAATTTGAATACAAAAAAATGCACCTATAGTTCAAATGCCAACGAAGCGGTGTTCAAGTGCCAACGAAGCCTGCTTCATTGGCACTTGAACACCGCTTCGTTTTTTTCAGACCTTAACACCCCTTTTTCAGACAAGTTCTCAATGTCTATCCTCTAAAATTTAGTTGCCACAAATAATCAAAAAAAAATTCTTGTCTTTTACGTCTTTTTCCTTAAATTTACGTCATATAAACAAATCGCGATTATAAAATCTAAAACACTGTCATTAAAACAAAAAAAAGAATAATGAATGGCAAACGATTAAATATTTCCACAGAAGCATGTCCGGATTTATCCGCACTGTTTGAAAATGAAACAGAGAACATGTTCAGATATATCTGCTACAAAATAGGCAATGCAAACGATGCCGAAGATATGTTGCAGGATGTTTATCTGACATTACATGTAAAGCAGAATATGGGGACGGATATACATAACATGCGGAGCTATCTTTACAAAAGTCTGGCAAATATGTGTACAGATTATCTCCGCAAAAGGCAAAATGTGAGACTCGTACCTATAGAGAATTTGAATAATGTGTGCAATCCAGAAGCGGAAAACTTTGAACAGGAATACCGCAGGATTAACAATCTGCTGTCTGCAATACCCGACGAACAGGCGGAAGTGATACGCATGCGAATACACTGTGACAAGAGTTTCGTTGAGATTGCCGAAATTCTGGAGATTTCTGTCTCCACTGTGAAATCAAGATTCCAATACGGGATTGAGAAAATTAGGAAAGGCCTGACTAAATAAGTCTTTTCCGATTTCATCAAACAATAAAAAAAAATAGAACTATGAAGTGCGAAGAATTTAAAAAAAACATGACTACCCTATGGGATAAGTCAATAAATACGGAAGAGAAAGAGGAACTTATGCGTCATGTCGTGGAATGTGAAGATTGCAGGTCTGAATACGAAAGCCAAAATCAGATTGTCAACATGCTTACTCCGCATCACACACCACGAATGAGAAAAGAGCCACAAAAGACACCCGAAGTTCGCAAAAATCCAGAATGGAGCAAAAAATTGATGCGCATTGCCGCTGCCGCGGCAATATTCATAGCAGGTGTGTGTACAGGACTGAGTAACTTTTTCTCTACAGATGCACAAGCATCGAAATCATCAGAACTGGCGAAACAGGCATTACTGAGCATTCGCAGTGTGGGCAATTTCATCATGGAACTGAGCGTGAGAACTCAGCCTGACGGACCGTTCTCGTATTTTAGTCCGGACGACAGTCTGCTCAATGTCAGAATTATGTCCATGAGAATGAACGGAAAGGCAATCTGGAGAATAGAGAAAGAGGGAGGGCGCACGCTCGTATTCGACGGAAACAAGAAATACGCATGGGCTGGAGAATACAAATACGTTGGTGCTCCCAATGATAATTTGGAAGAGAATTTTTCCGTGTTGTTGAAAGGTGACAAGTATGATGCAGAGGAAAACGGTTTTTTCGGCACGGGCAAGCACAACAATATCAAATTTTCTGACACCGACAGCACTACCATCGTGACTGTAGTATCAGAAAGACCCGGAAACGGACTGATTGCCCTGTACAACAATAACACATCCGGCAAACACGACCTGTACACCACCGAAAGCACATTCGGCAAGCGTGATGGACTTTTACGAAAAATTCGTATATGGATTGAGCAAAACGGCATTAAGACTCTTATGCTCGAAAGCCGCCATATAGCCTACAATGTGGCGATGGACTCCAACAGGATTCTTCAGATTCCGGACTCAGAATCAAAAAATTGGCTGTCTGATGATAAGCTGAAAAACTACCGCTTAAACAAATCGTTGCGCAAGGAGACAGCCACGGAAGCCGCCGAACGAATACTCCGTGCGCTGACAGAAAACAAGCCGGAAACAGCAAAAGAAGCGTTGTTTTTTTACAGTCAAGGGCTGGACAAAATGACGGAAATGCTGAAAGGATGCAAAGCCACGAATTTCAGTCAGCCCAAACGGACTGAGGACTACAGCGGAGTATATGTATTCTACGAGCTGACATATCCCGACGGCAAGAAGCAGAAACGACACGTAGCTCTAAAGTTCGATACGGAACTGAAAGGTTGGATTTTGGATGGAGGATTTTAAAATCACTCCAAATTCCAGAAGAGCCTAAAGAAGTATCTCTACATAAAGGCCTAAGTATGTGGACATAAATTGCATTTTATGTGGACATACTTAGGCCTTTATGTAGAGATACTTTTTACCCCATGCTTATGCGTTACGCATATCTGGATTTATCTGTTGCCAAAAATCAGTCTGTTTTCACCGGCATCGATTGTTATCGGCTTACCGGTTTCAACTGTTCCTGACAAAATCTGCCGTGAAAGCTCATTGAGCACATGGTGCTGTATGGCACGTTTAACGGGGCGGGCACCAAACTCGGGATTGTAGCCCACATCGGCAAGATGGTCGAGGGCTGCCTGTGTCCATTTAAGCTCAAAGCCCTGCTGACGGAGCATTTTTCTTACTCCCCGCATCTGCAGCTCTACTACGTCACGGATTTCCTCACGGCTGAGCGGAAGGAACATTATTGTCTCGTCGATACGGTTCAGGAACTCAGGGCGTATGGTCTGCTTCAGCATTTCGAAGAGCTTATCTCTCAGACCATCAATCTGATTTTCATCCATAGCTCCACGGGCATCCTCCATCTGCTGGCGGATGAGCTGCGAGCCAAGGTTAGACGTCATTATGATAATGGTGTTCTTAAAATTCACCGTACGTCCCTTGTTGTCGGTCAACCGTCCGTCGTCGAGCACCTGCAACAGGATGTTGAACACATCGGGATGCGCCTTCTCAATCTCGTCGAAGAGTACCACGCTGTATGGCTTGCGTCTGACCGCCTCTGTGAGCTGTCCACCCTCATCGTAGCCAACGTATCCGGGAGGCGCTCCGATAAGTCTGGAAACACTGAACTTCTCCTGATACTCGCTCATGTCGATACGTGTCATCATGGTCTCGTCATTGAACAGATATTCGGCAAGAGCCTTGGCAAGCTCCGTTTTGCCAACACCCGTGGTGCCGAGGAAAATGAACGATGCGATAGGGCGTTTCGGATCTTGAAGACCGGCTCTCGACCGTCTAACGGCATCCGAGACGGCATTAATGGCCTCCTGCTGGCCCACGACACGCTTATGAAGCTCAGCCTCTAGATTGAGCAGCTTTTCGCGCTCGCTCTGCAACATCCGGGTAACCGGTATGCCCGTCCAGCGGCTCACCACCTCGGCGATGTCGTCGGCTGTAACCTCTTCACGCACCATAGCCTCCAAGCCCTGAGCCGACTTGAGCAGTTGCTGTATGGAGTCGATTTCTGCCTGCAGCTGCTTTATTCTGCCGTAGCGTATCTCTGCCACACGCCCGTAGTTGCCCTCACGCTCGGCACGATCAGCCTCAAACTTCAAATCCTCGATGCTCTGCTTGTGCTGCTGAATTTTGTTCAGCAAACTGCGCTCGCCTTCCCACTTTGCCCTGTATGAGGTTTCCTGTTCCCTGAGTTCGGCAATTTCCTTGTCGAGCGATGCTATTTTTGGCTCATCGTTCTCACGTTTTATCGCCTCACGCTCAATTTCGAGCTGTTTCAGGTGGCGTGTTATCTCATCGAGCTCCTCTGGCACAGAATCACGCTCCATGCGGAGTTTTGCGGCAGCCTCGTCCATGAGGTCGATAGCCTTGTCGGGTAAGAAACGGTCGGAGATATAACGCTCCGAAAGTTGTACGGCAGCGATGCACGCGTCGTCCTGAATTCTGACTTTGTGGTGGTTCTCGTAGCGCTCTTTCAATCCACGCAGGATGCTGATTGCGTCAGCCTCGTCGGGCTCGTCTATTATTACGGTTTGGAAACGGCGCTCCAAAGCCTTGTCTTTCTCAAAATACTTCTGATATTCGTTGAGAGTTGTGGCACCGATAGCTCTAAGCTCACCACGTGCCAAAGCGGGTTTCAAGATGTTTGCGGCATCCATGGCCCCCTCTCCGCCTCCTGCGCCTACGAGGGTGTGGATTTCGTCGATGAACAGGATGATGTTGCCATCGGCTGCCGTAACCTCCTTGATAACGGCTTTCAGCCGCTCCTCAAACTCACCTTTATATTTTGCGCCAGCGACAAGCGCGCCCATATCGAGCGAGAAAAGCTGCTTGTCTTTCAGATTTTCAGGAACATCGCCACGCACTATACGCTCTGCAAGTCCCTCGGCGATAGCGGTTTTACCCGTACCCGGCTCACCTATCAGGATAGGATTGTTTTTTGTGCGGCGGCTCAAAATCTGGAGCACACGGCGTATTTCCTCGTCACGTCCAATCACAGGGTCGAGCTTTCCCTTGCGTGCGTCGTCGACAAGATTTCGCGCATATTTCGACAACGCCTGATAGTTCTCGTCGCCCGACTGCGATTTCACGTTCTGCCCCTGGCGCAGCGACGCAATGGCTTTCATCATTTCGCTCTCGCTGCAACCCGCATCGCGCAGAATACGGCTGGCTGTTGAGCTGACGTTGAGCAAAGCCAGCAAAAGCGGCTCTACCGATACGAACTCGTCGCCCATTGAGGTGGCATATTCCTGTGCCTTAACGAGCACCTTATTGCTGTCGTTGCCCAGATATGGATTGCCGCCCTGAACCTTCGGCAAATGCTGAATTTCAGAATCGGCAAGCTGAGAGATTTGCTGGCTGTTTACGCCAAGTTTCTGGAATACGAAGTTTATGACATCGCTGCCCTTCTCCATTATTCCCTTAAGCAGGTGTATAGGTTCTATAGCCTGCTGTCCGTAGAGCTGTGCAGCATTGACTGCAGCTTGCACAGCCTCTTGTGCCTTGATTGTAAATTTGTCTAATGTCATAAATATATTTTTTAAGTTGACGAGTTGACGAGTTGACAAGTTGACAAGTTGACGAGGTATTGAGAGGTGGGAGATTACTTTTTTCATCTTAAAACCTCATTGATTGCGGCCGCTATGCATAGCAGCCCTACACTCGTTGCCAATCTTACCACTAACCTCATACTCCTCACCTCTCATCCCCTCAAAACGTGTGCCCGAACCGAGAACAACGACAATTTGGCTGAAAGAAATGACAAAATGTCAGAATTTATCATCATCCGCTCACTATATATGTAAAAATGACTTAATAGATGTTGATTAGTTACCGATAAAAACAGGAAATGTTGGCAATTTGGAAAAATAATGCTACTTTTGCAGAAACAAAAAACTTTATTATTATGATTAAAAGAAGTCTCACGACTATAGCGTCTCTGCTGATTACCACGTGCATGATGGCACAAAGCTATTCGGCAATGTGGAAACAGGTGGAAACAGCGAGTCAGAAAGATTTGCCAAAGGACAAGCTGCAACTTTTGGATAAAATAAGCAAGAAAGCAGAAAGCGAGAGACAATACGGTCACTTGCTCAAGGCCATGCTCATGACAGTTGAGACGGCAGCAAGCATCTCGCCCGACTCAACAAGCGCTCAGATACAGCGCATTGAAGAGCGCACACAAACTATTGGCGACAGCATCGCAAAGGCGGTGATGCGCAGCGCACTGGGACGGATCTACAATCTGAAAGCATCGGGCACAGCCGACTTGGACGAAAAAAAGACGTTCGGGGAGAAAAGCCGAAATTTCTATAAAATGTCGCTTGCAGACGCAAACTTGCTGGCATCGGTTAAAGCCGAGACCTACAAGCCTTTTATAGTAGAGGAGGACTACAGCCGGATTTTCGACAACGACCTGCTGCACGTATTGGGATACGAGGCAAAGGAATACCGTCTGCTCCACGATTTTTACGCACAAAAAGGCAACCGGCACGCTGAGTGCATAACGGCACTGGAGATTGTACGCTCGCAACCTGCGGGCGACGAGACTTATACAAAAAAGTCAAAATGCCTGCAGAGCATCGACTCACTGATAAATCTATATGGCGACCTGAGAACAGGCGGCGAGCTGGCGGTTGAGAGATTCCGCTGCATGGAAAGATCGCAGGATGCCACGGCTGCTGAGAAGGTGCAGTACATAAACTACGCCCTTAGCAGATGGGGCAACTGGCCGGGACTCAACTATCTCCGCAATGCAAAAACCGAACTCGAGCGTCCGGCATTCAACATAAATGCCGGTGAGAGAATGATGCTGCCGGAAGTGGCACGAAAACTGAGGGTTAACTCCATACGCAACATCTCACAGCTCAACATGGCAGTCTACAGACTGTCGCTTTCGGGCGACACTAATCTCGACCCCAACAACGAGAAAGATATCGCACAGATAAAAAAACACATTGTTGGCACAGTTGTCTGCACAGACCAGCTGAAATATGTGGGCAAAGCGCCATACGATGAGTTTGCCGACTCAATGACAATTGTTCCGCTGCCTGTTGGCGTTTACCTGCTTGAGGTAAGCACCGACAACAAGGCCATTGCCACACAGCGTTGTCTGCTCCACGTCACGGGGCTGTTCACAATGTCGCAGTCTCTGCCCGACAAGAATATCCGCATTGCCGTGGTTGATGCGACAACGGGAAAACCCGTTGCCGGCGCAAAGGTAAGGCTGGGCGCAGGATGGAGAAACAATAAAGAAGTGCTGGCCACCGTTGTGACTGGTAAAAATGGAGATGTTGTTTATAAGTACGGCAAAAAAAGACCCTACATGGCATACACCTATACCGACAAGGACAAGGCAAGCGCAGAAGTGCAGTTAGGCTCGTCTTACCCCGGCTACGCCGGACAAAAGCAAGAGTGGACCATCGTAAATACCGACCGCTCGTTATACCGCCCCAGGCAGAAAGTGCAAATTTCGGCAATATGCTGGAATACTGACAAAAATGAGATGAAAGCAGAGACGGCGGCAGGCAAGACTTTGACAATATCTCTCAGAAACGCCAACTATGAGGAGGTGGAGAAAACAGAAGTGACAACCGACAAATTCGGACAGGCATCGGCAAGTTTCGACATACCGGCATCAATGCTGTCGGGCAACTGGACTGTGATTGCCGGAAACGCAAGAAAAACCATAAAAGTAGAGAAATACAAGCGCCCGACATTTGAGGTTGAAATGGAAAAAGTGGATTTTGCCTACAATGCCGGCGACACACTGACGGTTTCGGGCACAGCACGCTCGTTCGCCGGAACTCCAATTCAAAACGCCAAGGTAAGATACACCATAAAGCGCAAAGCCATGCTTTGGTGCAGGTGGTGGTATGGGGCCGAGAATGAGACTATGCTGCTCACCGACTCTGCCGTTACCGACGACAAGGGACGCTTCAACCTGCGCATGCCGATGACTCTGCCTGAGACAAAACAGCCGGGCGCAAGATTGTATTACGACATAAATGCAGTCGCAGACGTAACCAGCATGACTGGCGAGACTCATCAGGGCGCACTGTCGCTGCCTCTGAGCAACGTATCGACCGTGTTCACATGCGATTTGCCCGATAAGAGTCTTGCCGACAGCCTGCTGTCGATGACATTCAGCTACATGAACATTGCCAAAGAGAAAATTGAGGGCAATGTAAAATATACTATCGATGGAAAAGAATATTCCGCACAAGCAAACACAACCATCGACATGAAAGCCTTGAAACTTGGCTCAGGACTGCACAAGCTTAATGCCATTTGCGGCAACGACACCATAAAACGCGACTTCGTTGTGTTCACCCTAAACGACAAGAAAGCGCCGGTTGAGACCCACGACTGGTTCTATCAGAGCAGCGAGACATTCCCATGCACAATTCAGGCCGGCAATTCTGACGACGAGCATTATATCTACTACAACATGCAGACTCATGGCAAGGTGCTTGCCAAGGGAGTTGTAGAGGGACACGACTGCCTGCACACGCGAACACTCGAATACAAGCCTGAATATGGCGATGGAATAACCATCACAATGGCATGGGTGAACAACGGGAAAATGTACACACACGAGGCAAAAATCCAACGCCCGCAACCCGATAAGAGCCTTAAAATGGAGTGGACAAGTTTCCGCAACAAACTGACACCAGGACAAGACGAGAAGTGGACTCTGAAGATAACCACCAACGACGGGAAACCTGCCGACGCACAGATGATGGCAACAATTTACGACAAGTCATTGGATGCCATCAAGCAGCACTCACTGAAAAAAATAACCCAAAACACGGCAAAATTTTTCACATTCTCCCTGCCATGGGCAAGATGGAGCGGAGGCTCTGATGCCACAACAGGACTCTATGGCTATCAGGACTTCAAAATGCTGCCGGAAAAACAAATTTTGCTCAGCCACTTCGACGACGCATGTTTCTTGTCTGCCTATATGTTCTCGCCATACATGAAGAACCGGACCATGAGAATCAGAGGAACGAAAGCTATGGATCTGCAGGAAGTAGTCCCCCAAATGTCGTATGCAAAGGTTATGGCGTCAGAAGCTACGAGCGTTCTGGAAAATGCAGACGGTTTACAAGGTGTCATTGCCGGATTGGATATTAGCGGCGGAACAGGCGGGACAACCGATGACAAGGCAGGCTTCAACACATCGGCGCAGATACGTGAGAACTTTGCCGAGACCGCATTTTTTGCTCCAGACCTGACTACAGATAAGGACGGCAGCGTCACACTGGCTTTCACATTGCCCGAGAGTGCCACAACATGGCGCATGCTGGCTCTCGCCCACGACCGGCAGATGAACAGCGGAACACTTGAGGCCGAGGCTATAGCAAGCAAAAAGGTTATGGTGCAGCCCTATATGCCAAGATTTGTCAGACAAGGCGACAAGGCTGTGGTGGCTTCGATGATAACAAACACAACCACAAGCGACCTCAAGGGCATCATACGCATGGAAATATCTGACGCCGAGACGGGAAAAATTGTTGCAAAACAGGATAAGAGCTTCTCGCTGACTGCCGAAGGCTCAACTTCTGCAGATTTCGACATTCAGCTGCCGGAAGGTCTGTATGTATGCAAAATCATGGCTACAGGAAAAGGATTTACTGATGGCGAGCAGCACTATCTGCCGGTACTCAGCGACAAGGAGATGGTAACCAACACCCTGCCCTTCACACAAACAGAGCCGGGAACAATGTCAATAGACCTCAAAAAACTGATTTCCGAAAAAGCAGAGAACGGAAAAATCAGCATTGAATATACCAACAACCCGGCATGGCTCGTTATGCAGGCCCTGCCTACCGTAAGCGACTACAGCAATAAGAACGCCCTGTCGTTGGCTGCGGCATATTATGCCACTGTTGCCGCAAAGAGCATCATAACAGGATGTCCGGAATTTAAGGAGGCTTTGGAGAATTGGAAAGCTGACAGCACATCGCTCATCTCAGACCTTGAGCGCAACGAGGAGCTGAAGAGCATAATCCTTTCGGAGTCGCCATGGCTCGCAGAGGCCAACAACGAAGCCGGCCAGAAAGCCATGCTGACAAACTATTTCAACAAAAACAACCTCGCTTACAAGCTGAGCAGCATAAGTAACCTGCTCGCTGATTTGCAAAATGCCGACGGCTCATTCTCCTGGTGGAAAGGCATGACGGGCAACAGCTTCATGACGACCACAGTAGCTACCCTCATGGCCCGTCTGAACACTTTCGGACAACTCGACAAAAAAGTCGGGAACATGCTTGGCAAAGCTATGGACTATCTGCACAAAGCTGCCGACAAAAGAGTGGAAGAACTGAAAAAAGAGAAAAATCCGCAACTCTCATATTTAGACCTCGACTATCTGTATCTATGTGCGATATGTCCCAACAGCTTGAGAGACAACAACACTATAAAATATCTGAAATCGCTGTTGCTGAAATCAGACCGCAAGACATCAATACGCTACAAGGCGGTTGCTGCAATCGTACTCGGCAAAGACAACAACACCGCACGTG
>CABSIA010000108.1 GCA_902477645.1 uncultured Prevotella sp.
GTTCGAAAGTTGAGCGGAGTAAGGCTACTACAGGACTGCCACACGGAGTATATATCGTAGGTGGAAAAGCGGTGAGAATTTGATAAGCACCATCACGTTGAATATTAATGACTTAACTCGGCAGAAGCGGATTTGTATTGCAAATCCGCTTCTGCTGTTTACTAATGAACATTATTACTTTTGTGTCAGCATAGAATACACTATTGCCGACACCTCTGCCGCAACTTTAGAGGCTTGTGCCTCGTCGCCCTTGAAATCTTTTACAAACACGGCCAAGGAATAATTTGTGCCATTGGGCAGACAGATATAAGCAACATCATTATGTGCGGCAAGAATACCGTTCTCGGTATAACCTGAACCCGTTTTGTGTGCAATTGATATTCCTTTCTTTCCAAGAAGCGGTGCGATTATACGGTCTTTGCCTGTCTCGCACTCTCCCAAAGTTTTCTTGATGAACTCTTGTTTCTCACTGCTCACAAGACTGTCGGTAAATAGCTTGTTCATCAAAATTGCCGCACCAAGCGGGGATGTGTAGTTGGAATAT
Source organism: uncultured Prevotella sp. (assembly GCA_902477645.1). Taxonomy (GTDB): domain Bacteria; phylum Bacteroidota; class Bacteroidia; order Bacteroidales; family Bacteroidaceae; genus Prevotella. The sequence goes on from CABSIA010000108.1 coordinate 545, forward strand.
GCTTTGGCATGGTCTGCTGACATCTCTGACTCTGTATAAGCTATCTGGAAACTTTGACGTGGAATTATCGTGGCGATAAAACTGTCGGTCTCTGCCACACTTGCCAGCCGCTCAAACATCAGATTACTGGCATTGTTGTCGCTTTGAGTGAGCGTATATCGTAGCAAATCCCTGACAGGCAACGTAAACGACGCCTCCAAATGCTCTTTCATCATCGGGCTCCAAGTCTCAGGGTCAAGCTTGTCCCTCTTTATATTCAACAAAGTGTCAAGCGGGTGTTTGTATTTGTCAAATCTGTTGCAGACAGCCAGTGCCTGATGGACCTTGAACACGCTCATCATCGGATAAATGCTCTTGTTGTTCACCGTTACGGTATCACAGTTGTTGATAATCACAGCCACTCCAATCTCTCCGGAATATGCCGACACGATGTGTGATATGCTGTCGGTCATCGTTTCTGTCAAAGAAGTATTGTTACCGGTGTCTTTCGTTGTCCGGTTAAACAGCAACAAGGCTGTGGCGCAAGCCAGTGCCACGCATAAAACTGCAGTGTTCTTTTTATTTGTCATCATATCTCTAACTGAGGAAATTGCTAAATCGTAAAATAATTATTGCAAAGTTATGATGATTTTTCTAAATATGCAAACTTGTTGAGACATATCACTCTTTATTAGGTTGTGTGAGTTGTGACTCTTTACTTATATGCTGCGCTTGTGTATACACAAACAAAATAATGTATTTGTTTTGTTATTTCACAGGCTTGTGCTATCTTTGCAGAAGATAGGCGACACTCTGCATAACATTCAAGCAAGCTTGATAAAGAATGCAAAAGTATAACTAAAATAATATATAATGAAAAAAATCTGTAGTCTAGTAGCCGCAACCCTAATGGTTGCAGGAGCACATGCCGCACCTTTGACGGTATGCGATTTTGAAGATTATCCGGTAGGCACAACATGGATGTTATGGAACAACGGCAACGGTGAAATCACCTCAACAGCCACAGTGGAGACCGACCCGACCAACGCCGACAACAAAGTGCTGCACATAGCACTGAAAGAATGGGGATGCCATCCTGAGTTTAACATTCCGACGGAACTGCGCGGAAAGGCACTGACCGACCGCTATCCGATTGTGACATGTGACATTTACCGCAGTGGCAATGACAATGCCGATGCTTATAAACAATTTGCCGTGTTCATAGGCTCGCAGGAGGTTTACCGTGATGAGGGCTATCCGCATCAGGGCGACATGAAAGTGTGGCAACACAGGACATACACAATGAAACCTGCCGGCGCAGACAACACCGAAGGAGTGATAAGGCTGGGACTGCACCACAACAACACCGACTATTACATCGACAACATCTGTCTGGTTGGAGAATATGACGACTATCTGACAACGGAAGACGGCGGAATACTCGACTACTGCACTGCCAACACGTCAAGCTCATACCGCAACATCGGTGACAATATATTCATTCCGGCAGGCACAACAACCAATGTGCGCACATCGCGATACACGGAATGGACAGGAAAAGTGGCAGGAGACGGCACGCTCAACATCTATTCCGGAGGCGTGCGGTCGTATATAGGCACCGCGAAGAGCAAAGGAGCGACATGGCCCGACTGGAGCGCAATGAGAGGCACGGTCAACATCTATCCGTATAAGGAAGTGGCGGCAAATTGCGGCTTCTACGGCTTGGTTATGAGCAGCGGCACGTTCCAGCCCGACAATCTCGAAGCCTCACGCTGCAACGAGGTTTTCAAAAACAGCAAAGTAGTGCTGCACGACGGAGCTACAATAGCCATAGAGTCGGGCACGCGCGGCATAAGATTCGGTGAGCTGAACACCATGGCGGGCAGCACACTCGACGGATATTATAAGAAAGGTACGGCAAACTCCTACTACATCGTAGGAGGCACCGGCACCGACGGCATCCTGGCAGGAAAAATCCTTGCCTCCAGCTCGGGCAACAGCGTAGGACTGATAAAGGAGGGAGCCGGCACATACACAATCACCGGCAACGAAAATAACATAAACGTCGGAATACGCCTGCTCGACGGAACACTGCTCATAAACAATGACGCAGAGGCGGCAGAGGCTGGCGGCAAAAGCGGCGCGACTGGCAACGGCGGAACACTGTTTGTATTCAACGGCACCACTCTCGGCGGCAACGGTAGCATAGGCGCACAAACAGAAGTGTACGGAACGATAATCCCCGGAATGGCAAACGCAGGGACACTAACCTTTGCCGACTACACGACATCAGCTGGCGTTAACGTCACTCTGCACCCTGAGGCCAACATAATATGCCGTGTGAAAAATGCCCAAGAATATGCCCGCCTTGACATAAAGGGAACGATGGCATACAACAACAAGACTCAGGAATTTGAAGAATCCGAGAAAACACCACGGCTGACTATCGCCCTCACCGATGATGCCGCCTTGCAGGTGAACGATGAGATAACACTGCTTACAACAAACAAGAAAGACGGCAACGGATGGAGCTTCAGAATACGTTATCCCCAAGCCTACACATGGGTGGTGGAGCAACGGGAAGGTGCAGATGGAGAATACAGCATCGTTGCCAAGGTGACATCGCTCGACTACAGCGGTCAGGGAGATGTGAGCGACGATGATGATGACCCGGGAAACAAGGGAGAATATCCCGATGACGACTGGACAGCAGACATTAACGATGACACACCGCTGCGCACATACTCGGCACGCCTGAAAAAGAACATAGGAGTGGCTGTGGCAAGCTATCGCTACGACTGTAGCCGCGATGACGGCGAGACCGGACTGGTGGGACGTGAGTTTGACCTGCTGGTGGGAGAAAATGAAATGAAGTTTGACGCCACGGAGCCATCTAAGGGCTCGTTCAACTACGGCGGTGCCGACGCTGTGATGTGGGTTGCCGACAGATACAAGCAGGAGGTGCGCGGTCACACTCTGGCATGGCACTCTCAGGTACCCGCATGGGTAAGCCAGGACGGCAAGAAGAACAATCACAACTACACCCGCAGGGAGTTGCTCGACATACTGAAGAACCACATCTTCAACGTAGTGGGAAAATACAAGGGACGCATACGGGAATGGGATGTGTGCAACGAAGTGCTCGACGATGACCAAAGCATAGTGCGCACCAATCCTGACGCATATAAGCTGCGTCCCTCAATATGGTCCACCTACATTGGCGAGGAGTTTATTGACTCAGCCTTCGTATGGGCTCACCAGGCAGACCCTGAGGCACGGCTGTTCATAAATGAATACGGAGCAGAGTTCATGGGCGACACAAAGACAGTGGCTTACTATAATCTGATAAAGCGGCTGAAAGCCGACAAACGCCCGATTGACGGATGCGGACTGCAGTGTCACCTGACCACAGGGCAGCTCGACACCCTGAAACTGGAAAAGAACATACGCCGCTATGCGGAGATGGACATGGACTGCATCATCACCGAGCTTGACATTGCGCTTGCCAATCCATACGCCGATGACGCCCTCGACATTCAGGCAAAGGAATACGGTGCCATCACACGTGTGTTCCTGCGCAACGACAACTGTCCGTCGATGCTTCTGTGGGGAATATCCGACAACCACTCATGGCGTCACAACAATCCGCTGCTCTTCGACAGCAGCCTGAAGCCAAAGCCAGCCTACTACAACGTGCATGCCCAGTTGCGGCTTGCCGCCGAGAAGGCACAGGCCGACGGCATCGTTGCTCCAGAACAGTCGGGCAACGACGCCAAAATAATATCCACCTCACGGCACGACATCTACGGACGCGGCGTGAGCACAACAGAAGGTGTTGTCATCGAGAGGAACATATACTCCGACGGCAGCGTGAAGGTGGTGAAGAGGGTGTTCCCTTTCCGTAAAGTTTGATAAATTTACCTGTTGGCGGATTTTATTCCGCCAACAGGTATAGACCTAAAACAGACTCGTCCAGCTCACGATAGCGTTCGTTTATCCATCCGCCTGATTTCTCTGGAATGACATAAGAAAAAGCGCTCTTTCTTGTTTTGTTCCATAATTTGTTGTTTTTTTTTACCATTGCGCACGGTTCCGCTAAAAAACAGCGCATTACCAGCAGCTGGTGCTTGTAACACATTGATAACCAGTGATGTATAATTCTTAAAATTGTCTTATAAGACAATTTTTCTTCTCTTATAAGACAATTTTTCTTCTCTTATAAGACAATTTAAAATATCTTATAGGACAATTTCGGGACAGCTATAACTCTTAAAAATGGAGGCCTGGAAACAGACAGAAAACGAACATAATGTAAAGGGAATTTACCACCCGGAAGAGCGTCATCCTTCAATGTGAAAAAACTTGGGCGCATCGGGCAACGGCAATTTGCGGCCCCCGCCTTAAATGGTCTTAAAGCAGATTTATTCAGCCGCTTTCCCGTATTTTGACGGAATAGTCCCGAAATGTTTTTTGAAGCATTTGTTGAAGTATGACGGGTCTTGGAACCCAGTCTTGTAGGCTATCTCGCTTATGTTGAGGCGTCCCTCGGCAACCAGTTCTCCGGCTATGCGCATTCGCTGTGCCATGATGTATTTGTTTGGCGACATGCCCGTAAGCTCCTTCATCTTGCCGTAGAATTTTGTGTGCCCCATTTGCATGTGTGCGGCCAAAATCTCCACATTGAAGTCCGGGTCGGCGATATGGCTTGAAATGTAGTAGTCGACATCTGTGCGGAAGTTTTTCTCTGCCTGCGACGTTACAATTTTCCCGGGCTGCTCTACGTTGCCTGTGCCTTGTGGGGTCTGTGCGGTTTGCGCGGCTCTTTTTCTCGCCCATGTTATCAGCTGCGCGACTCTTGTTATGAGCAACTTCCTGTTGCATGGTTTCACCAAATAATCGTCGGCTCCGGCCTTGTATCCTTTTATGTGGTGATCTACGTCGTCGAGTGCCGTGAGCATTATCACGGGCATATCGGCAAGCCGTGGGTCTTGTCTCAGCTTCTCCACTATCTTGTATCCGTCCATGTCGGGCAGCATTACGTCGCATACCACGAGCGACGGCATTGTTTCCGTAACGCCTTGATAGCCTTCGGAGCCATTGGAGTATGCCACAACGTTGAAGTATGCCGACAGAGTTGCTCTCAGCTGATGCTGCATGTCGGCGTCGTCTTCTATAATGGCTATTGTCGCGTCGTTGAGCGCTTGTGCCGCCGGCTCGAGGATAATCTCGTCTGCAATATGCGGTGTGGTTTTCTGGCTCTCTATGGCTGCCGTTGTGTCATATTCGCCGGCGCTGTATGGCCCGTCGCTGTCGGGCAGGGTAAGGGTAAATGTAGAGCCGTTCCCGTCGTGGCTGTATGTTAGGTCGCCGTGGTGCAGGCGTGCCAGCTGATAGGCTGTGTACAGGCCTATTCCCATTCCTCCCTGGCTCGTGTGGCCGTGCAGGAAAGGTTTGAACAGGCTCTGCTGCTGACGCTCGCTGATTCCTTGTCCGCTGTCGGTTACGCTTACCGAGATATGCCCGTTGGCATGTCTGATGCCCAGATGTATGGTGCCCTTGGCAGGTGTGTATTTTACGGCATTCGACAGCAGGTTGTAGACAATGGTCTCAACCTTGGGGCGGTCAAGAGGCAATGTGAAGCTTTTGTCGAAAGGTGTGAGCGTGAGGCTTTGCTCTTTCTGTTGTGCGAGGGTCCTGAAATCGTCGTATATGTCACGTATAGGCGCGATGATGTCGCACTGCGTAAGCCGCAGGCGCGAGTTGCCCGTGGTGATTTTTCTGAACTCCATCAGCTCGTTGACGAGCCTGAGCAGTCTTGTGGTGCCTCTTCTGATCATTTGCAGTGTGGGGCGGTGCAGTGATACGGCATGCAGATTATTGCCGGTTGTCAGGTCGTCTACGGCGCCTTGGATTATTGCGAGCGGAGTGCGGAACTCGTGAGCCACGTTGGTGAAAAACTGTATGCGGAAATCTGAGACCTGCTTGTCGACCTGCATCCGCTGTCTCAGCTCAAAGTTGCGGCGCCACTGTCTGTACAGTATGGTTGCCACTGTCATTATGGCGGCAATGTAGACAATCCATGCCCAAACGCTGTTGTACCATGGCTGCAGTATGGTGAATTTGAACGTTTCCGCCTTGCTCCATTGTCCGTCGGTAAGTGTGCGGTAATGTAGAGTATATGAGCCTGGACTGAGATTTTGGCACTCTATGCAGTTCGATGTGGTTGGCGTCTGCCATGCGTCGTCGACACCCTCAATGCGGTATTGGTAGAGAGTGGCGTCAATGCTGCTGTAGCGGAGTGGGGACATGCAGAAAACGATATGGTTCTGATAGTGCCGCAGAGATATGGCTCTGTCAGAAAAAGGGTTGCCTGCGGTGAAGAGGCCTGCGTCTGTGAAAATAGATTTTCCGTCAATAATAATGTCTGTCAGCCAAGGTGACTTTGACTGTCCGTCAGAGGGCTGGTTGCCGGCGTCTGGTGTTATGACGGCTACTCCCTCGTTAGTGGAGAAAAGCAGACGGCCCGTACCGTCGCTCAAAGCGGATGACGTGTTGAAGACGTTTCCCATTATAGTGGCTGAGGGCATATACCGGCGGGCGGTCATGTTCTTTGTGTCTACCATGGCAAGCCCCTCTTCGGTTCCGGCCCAGATGTTCCCGTTGGCGTCTTTCCGTATAGATCTTACATTGTCGTTGGGCAGTCCGTTGAGCCTGGTTGTGCTTTGTGTTTTTATTTTACCTTTGTTTATGGTGAGTTTAATCAGCCCGTATCCGTTGGTTCCTATCCATACGGTGTTGCTGTCGGCAGCCATTACGACAGTCACCTCGTTGGTAGGCAGCGTGTGGTTTTGCGTGTTGTAGCCCACAATGCTCTCAGCCCTGATGCTGTCGGCATTAGTGTCAATGGCATATAGTCCGTCGAATGTGGCGATGTAGAGCCATCCCGACGGAGCAAGCTCAAGATCTTGTATTCTGGTTTTGTTGTAACTGTCGTTGAGCAGCTGGTGGAATGTACCTTTGCTTTCGGGGTGTGTCCATAGCAGTCCGCCCCGCCATGTTGCCACCCAGATGCGTCCCTTGCGGTCGCATGCCAGGTCGCGTATCTCGTTTGATGTCAGCCCGGTCTTGCTTTTTGTTTCTGTAAAATTAAAGTTGCCTGCGAAGAGGCCGTTGGAGGTTGTGCCAATCCATTCGTTGCCGTTGTGGTCTACGGTGTATGCGCTGATTCCATATTCAAATGCGGTATAGGGGGTAAGAGTCGCATTGTCTGTGTCTACGGTATAGTTTTTGTCGTTGAAGGTTGATGCAACTATTTTGCCCGACTTAATTCTGAACAGCCCTTTTATGCCGTTGTCACGGCTTCCGTGTTTGTCGGGGTTGGGAATGGCGAATGTGGCTATCGGCGGCTCTTTAGCCTTAATATGCGACACACCTGCGGCGTCGGCGGCAAGCCATAGTCCGTTGTCGCGGTCTTTCAGTATGTGGAAAAGGTAGTTGGAATGGAACAGCGGCATAGCGTCTTCGGCTGTGTATTTTGTCAAATTGCCGTTTTTAGGGTTGTAAAGAGCAAGTCCTGCGCCGTATGTGGCAATTGCCATCACGGAGTCGTTGAGCATTGTCACGTTGAAAATTCTGCCACGTCCGGGGTTTGCGCTTATGTGGTTTATGACTTTCAGTTTTTGCAGCTGTCCCTTGTCGGGAAACATCCATAATGTTCCGTCCTTTGTGTTGGCGACAAATTTATATCCTGCGGCCTCTCCCTGCCATAATGCCCCTGGCAGCTGCATGTTGCCGGGGCGTTGCCAAGTGCCTGATTTCAGGTCGCACGAGAATGTGCTGCCCAGTGTGAATGCGATATATTGGTTTTGCCATATCATGGCGGTTGTCACAGTCTTTATGTCTCCTAAGGCTTTTGGCAAGATACTTTTCCGCATTAATTCTCCATTGGCGGAGAAATGGTACAGGCAGTTGTCGGTGTCGACAACCACAACATCGTTGCCGTCTGCCCTGAGGCTCAGGGGAGAGATACCGCCTTTTACAATTTTTGCCTTGCCGTTGCCGTCAATTCTTATTATGTGACGTGAGCTTATGGCCCAGATATTTCCATCGCCGTCCTCCGCTATAGACGAGACGTGGTTCTCGGGAATTCTGTGGTTGGCGGTGTTGTAGTCTGTTGTTTTGAAAGTTCCGTCTTTGTACTCAATATGCCTGATTCCGTACGACTCTGTATAGAGCCACATCCCGTTTTTTGCAGCTAAGTGTTTGCGGTAGCATTTGTCATTGTCTCCACGTGCGGTATAGTCTGCAAACTGCCATTTGTTAAGGTCGAGACAGCGGATGGAGTAGGTGGCCAGAGTTATCCATAGCAGGTTGTTCTTGCTGTCGTAGTCAAGCAGTCCCACGTTGTTTGTCGCAGCCGTTGGGTCGTTGAATGTCACGCACGAATATCCGTCGTAGCGTGTCAGTCCTGCCGTTCCTCCCATCCATATAAATCCCTGGTTGTCCTGAACCATGGCTCTTATGGTGTTGCCCGTAAGTCCGTTGGCAACCGACAGGTGGCTCGCTGTCAGAGCATCATGCCTGATAACGCCGTTGTCCTGTGCTTGGGCACTTGTGCTGTGTGTGGCTGATATGGCAACGGTAAGGCAAATGCCGAATATGGCTGTGGTATATTTGTCAATAAGTTGTCTCATGTAATTATCGGCTTGTATATTGGTTTCACTATATTCTGCAAAGATAATGCAAATGAGGGCAATGGGAGCTTGCTCACAAATTGCCGAGTGCAGCTTATCTTATGCAAAGATATGACATAATCGTTGAACGGCCAAACAAATACTCCAATTTCAACAGGGGGCGAAAGAAAGGGTACTCGGGTGTGACAAATTGTCAGTAGCTTTTCGTTTGGCACGGTTTTGGCAAACATTGTGGCAGATAAGTATAACCAAAAAAACTATAAACATTATGAACATTAGACCATTGGCAGACCGTGTGCTGGTAGAGCCGGCACAGGCCGAGGAAAAAGTAGGAGGAATAATAATCCCGGATACCGCTAAGGAGAAACCGCAGCGCGGTAAAATTGTTGCTACAGGCAACGGCACAAAAGATGAGGATATGGTGCTGAAAGTTGGCGACACCGTGCTCTATGGCAAATACTCAGGCACAGAGATAGAGCTTGACGGTAACAAATACCTGATGATGCGCCAGAGCGATGTTTTGGCAGTAGTAGAGTAAACATTCAAAACAATTTCTTAAAATAAAAACAATTATGGCTAAAGATATAAAATTTGATGTTGACGCACGTGAGCTTCTTAAGAATGGCGTCGATCAGTTGGCAAACGCAGTAAAGGTGACACTTGGCCCTAAGGGACGCAATGTTGTTATCGAGAAAAAATTCGGCGCTCCGCAGATTACCAAGGACGGTGTGACCGTGGCAAAGGAAATTGAGCTTGAGGATAAGTTTGAGAACACCGGCGCGCAGCTCGTGAAGAGCGTGGCAAGCAAGACTGGCGATGATGCCGGCGACGGTACAACGACCGCAACAATCCTTACTCAGGCTATCGTCACAGAGGGATTGAAAAACGTTACTGCCGGTGCAAATCCGATGGATTTGAAACGCGGTATCGACAAGGCTGTTGCCAAAGTTGTTGAGTTTATCAAAGAAAATGCAGAGGTGGTTGGCGACAACTACGACAAGATAGAGCAGGTTGCCACAGTTTCTGCCAACAATGACCCAGAGATTGGAAAACTTCTTGCCGACGCTATGCGCAAGGTTTCTAAAGACGGTGTCATCACCATCGAGGAAAGCAAGACCCGTGACACAAACATCGGGGTGGTAGAGGGTATGCAGTTCGACCGTGGTTATCTGTCAGGCTATTTTGTTACCGATGCCGAGAAGATGGAGTGCGTTATGGAGAACCCGTA
>CABSIA010000109.1 GCA_902477645.1 uncultured Prevotella sp.
AAGCCACGGGATTATCGATAGAGGAAATAGACAAACTCTGATAATGAAATTAAAAGCTTTATTACTCACATTGACAGCGGTATGCGCCACTACCGCATCAGCACAGAAACTGCTTGGCGGTGATATATCATTGCTGCCCGAATATGAAAAAAAAGGAACTGTTTACCGCAATGCTGCAGGAACGCCTGTCATTCCTTTAAAGTTTTTCAAGGACAATGGCTGGAATGCCATGCGCGTACGGTTGTTTGTAAATCCTGACAAAGCACCACAATCCAACAAGGACGAGGGTGTATGTCAGGATATTCCTTTTGTCGCAAAACTTGGTCACAAAATCAAAAAGGCCGGCATGCAGCTCATGCTCGACTTTCATTATTCCGACACATGGGCTGACCCAGGGAAACAGTTTATACCTACAGAATGGACAGATCACTGTGTCGATGCATTATGCCGCAAAGTGTATGAGCATACGGTGGAGGCACTAAAAGCGATGAGAAAAGCCGGTGCCGAGCCAGACATAATTCAGGTTGGAAACGAGATTACCAACGGCATGCTGTGGCCCGTAGGCAAAATAAACCACAATGACTCTGACGACTGGAGCATACTATGCAAAATGATAAGCAGCGGCATCCAAGCCTGCCGCGAGCAGTGTCCTGAGGCACGCATAATTATTCATACAGAAAAGGCGGGCGACTGGGATATTACACATCGCTTCTACACAGAGTTGCAGAACCACAAATGCGACTACGACATCATAGGACTGAGCTACTACCCCATGTGGCACAGAAATGTCGGTGTGCTTGCCGCCACTCTCGACTCTTTGCAAACAGTTTTCCCCGACAAGGAAGTGATGATTGTGGAAACTGCCGGATATTACTCACACGACAATGATAAATGGGCAAAGCCCGAGCTGTATGCGGAGTTCTATCCTATCTCACCGGCAGGACAGGCAATGTTTACCAAAGAGCTTGTAAGTGAGCTGCGCCGTCATAGTAATGTGACAGGACTGTTCTGGTGGTTCCCCGAAGAAAACGCCTCAGGCAATAATGTTACCGAAGGGTGGCTCAACCGTGGACTGTTCGACAACCACACAGGACGAGCATTGCCGGCATTCTATGAATTTAAGAAATACAAGTAGTCAAGAAAAGATCATGTGCAATCGTTTGCACATTGGTGTCAAACAATTCATAGAAAGACGAGAAAGGAATATAGATAAAAAAACGTATCTTTGCAGCATAACTAAAAACTGACATAATGAAAAAAATTTACTCACTGGTTGTTGCACTCCTCGCAACAATGAGCATGCAGGCACAGGGATGGCCCACACGATATGGCGGTGTAATGCTGCAAGGTTTCTCATGGGACTCTTATGTAGATACCAAATGGACAAATCTGGAAGCGCAGGCTGATGAGCTGTCGCTGTATTTCGATCTTATTTGGATTCCTCAGAGCGGCAACTGCAACACCTCATACAACAACATGGGCTATATGCCGGTATATTATTTCAACCAGAACAGCTCGTTCGGCACAGAAAGCGAGTTGCGCTCTATGATAAGCACTTTCAAGTCGAAAGGCACCGGCATGATAGCAGATGTTGTAATCAACCACCGCAACAATCTTGGCAACGGAGGCTCGTGGACAGATTTCCCGGAAGAGACTTACAATGGTGTGAAATACCAGATGCAGCCTTCAGACATTTGCGGCAACGATGACGGCGGCAAGACAAAAACATGGGCAACACAAAACGGACAGACTCTCGGCAACAATGACACAGGTGAGGACTGGTCAGGCTGCCGCGACCTCGACCACTCGAGCCAGAACGTGCAGAATTGCATCAACGTATATCTGAAATATCTGCTCAACGACCTTGGCTATACAGGCTTCCGCTATGACATGACCAAGGGCTACGCAGGCTCTTACACCGCAGCATACAACAAAGCTTCTGGCACCAGGTTCTCTGTCGGAGAATATTGGGACGGCAACGTGACAAACCTTAAAGGATGGGTAGACAGGACGAAAGATAACGGAACCATTATGTCTGCCGCTTTCGACTTCCCGTTCCGCTACACTGTACGTGATGCCGCCAATACCGGCAACTGGGCGAAACTTGGCAACAGCAGCCTGATGAGACAGCCGGGCTACAGCCAGTTTGCCGTGACTTTCGTAGAGAACCACGACACCCAATACCGCTCGGCTACAGAGCAGCAAGACCCAATCAGAAAAGACACATTGGCTGCCAACGCCTTCATGCTCGCCGTGCCTGGCACACCGTGTGTATTCCTACCCCACTGGAAGGCTTACAAGCAAGAGATTAAGGGAATGATAGACCTGCGCAAGGCTGCAGGCATCACAAACACAAGCACATTCTCAACTTTACTGTACGATGCGAGCAAATACGCAGTCGCTGTCAACGGCACAAACGGCAGTTTGGCAGTTGCAGTTGGCAGCAACGCAAATAGTTTTTCACATAACGACTATGTAAAAGTCGTCGACGGCTACCACTACGCATTACTTTTGGCAAAAGCATCTGAAATGGCATGGGCAGACAAGGCTTCCGGTACATACGGGGATGCCATAAACGTAATGCTTACAGCCGCATCTACAAACAACAACGCTAAAATAGTTTACACTTTGGATGGCAGCGAGCCTAAAGCTACAAGCAATCCGTCGGCAAGCGGAACCATCGTGAAAATAAACGCAACGACAACCTTGAAAGTGGGGCTGCTTGTGAATGGCATTGTCAGCAAAGTTATCACACGCAACTACACAATAAAACCATTCGTAGCCCACAAAGCCACTGTATATCTGAAAGTTCCAGAATGGACACCCGTATATTTCTATGCATGGGACAACACTGCAAAGAACACCCAGCTATTAGGCTCATGGCCGGGAACAAGGATGACGGAAACTGTAGAGAAATATGGCGAGAAGTGGTACAGCCACAATTTCGACATCAATGCCAGCGGTTATTCGTTCAACATTATCTTCAACCAGGGTAACGGCAAACTGCAAACCGCCGACATCGGACCGATATCAGAAGACACATACTTCGAGTACACGGAAACGGCAGGCGGCAGACTGGTTGTCAAAGATATTACACAATCCATCACATCGGGCATCAACAACGTCCATGCACCCGACAAAAACGTCAACGACAACAATTGGTACACCATCAACGGCATGCGCATAAATGGCATTCCAACACAAAAAGGTATATACATACACAAAGGAAAAAAAGTAGTAATAAAGTGAAGAACGAAGAGTGAAGAGTGAAAAACGAAGAGTGAAAAACAAAGAATCAAATACCCAAACATTAATGGAATTATTAGTTGAAGCTAATGGATTCTTCACTCTTTGTTCTTCACTCTTCACTTAAATAACATAATTATGACAGAAGAATTTATACTGCGAATATTCATAGCGGCACTGTTGGGTGGCGCCATAGGCTTGGAAAGAGAATACCGTGCCAAGGAAGCCGGCTTCAGAACCCATTTCCTCGTTGCCCTTGGCTCAGCTTTGTTTATGATACTGTCCGTACACGGCTTTGGCGAGGCGCTGAATAATTATCCCAACGTGTCTCTCGACCCGTCGCGTATAGCCTCGCAGGTAGTTACAGGCATAGGTTTCATAGGAGCCGGAACTATAATATTCCAAAAGACCAATGTAAGGGGCCTGACCACTGCGGCAGGTGTATGGGTTACGGCTGCCATCGGTCTTACCTGTGGTGTGGGAATGTATCTGCTCGCCACGATTGCAACAGCCCTCGTCCTCGTCGGACTCGAGGCTTTCAACGCCATCCTAAGGTGGATGAACTCAAAAAGAGGAAAGGAAGAAGAATAAAAAAGAACGTTTTATAAAAGACAGTTTTTTAAGTGTAGGGCCACTACATATAGCGGCCCTACATATTACAGAGTTACGGAATTTCCCCGTTAATTGCCTCCAAGGGGCTTAAAGTTTGCATCACTCCTCATGTTGTCACCGTTTATGGTTGTTTCCCCGTGCGCATAGACATGGCCAAGAGTGGTAATGGTGAGTTGCTTCTTGAAGTCATTCAAGGCAAGCGGAGTTGTGACATGAACGGTGCGTGTTCCGCCTGGCAGAATGTCGAAATAATTGTCAGAGAAGAAGTTGTCGATGCCCTCAAGAGAGAAAAACACGCCACGCGCGAAGATATCAGTAGTTACTGTCACGTCGTAGCCATCACCGGCAGCCTCAACTTCGGTATTAAGCCTCGGAGCTGTGAAATTCATATATTTCTGCTTATTGGCGTATGCTATGTTTGTATAGGTCTTTCCGCCTGTGGTGTGGACTTCAAAGGCAAAGTATGTGGACATAAATGGCATTTTATGTGGACATAAATGGCAAAGTATGTCCACATACTTTTCGGGGGGCAAAAAGGCTCATTTTTGGCACATCAGGCTCACACGTGACAACTGCAGACAATTATTATCAATCCACAACCGTAACCTCATATACACGGCTCTCATACTCCCCATCGAGAGGCACCTCGAAGCCAACATTCATGAGCATATCGCCCGTAGCCTGCTTTCCGTCGAGATACGACGGTGATTTGCCCTCAGGAACGCTTAGCTCACGGAATCTATAGGTCTTTGTGGCATCCAAGCCCTGCATTGTAAATCTTGGAATAACCTGATTGCGGAAATGCTCAAGCTTGTAGACAAAAAATGCCGCCTTATTTTTCTCAGGGCTAACGTACATCAGCGATGCCACGCCTTTCTTATCGTAAGGAGATATAAGCCTATAGAGGTCGCCGAACTGTACGACTGGACGAATGCGCTTGTAGTCGGCTATCGCCTTACGTGAGAATGCTTTTTCCCCGTCGGTCATTGACGACGGCAACATTTCCATGCCGAGGCGACCCGTCATAGCTACATCGAAACGGAATTTCAACGGCGTTATTCTTCCTGTCTGATGATTTGGCGATGCACTGACGTGCTGTGCCATGCAGATGGAGGGATAGAACAGCGAGGTCCCCCACTGCATATATATCCGCTGCAAGGCATCGGTATTGTCGCTGACCCAGATCTCATCGAAATAAGGCATTACGCCATAGCTGGCACGGCCGCCGCCACCACCACACGCCTGCATAACCAAATCAGGATATTTTGCACGGATACGCTGAAGAGCACTCTCAAGACCACGATGATATGCAATGTTGACCTCCAATTGATTCTTGTCGCCAAGATAAGGCGAGCCATAGTTCATGGCCTCCACATTGGCATCCCATTTTATATATGCTATCTCGGGATATTCCCTCATAAGATTATCCACCACCGATACCACAAAATCCTGAACTTTAGGATTTGCCATATCGAGAAGGCTTTGTGTGCCACCTCTACCATATCTAATATCACGGTTCTTCACCTGCATCATCCAATCGGGATGTTTCTCGTAAAGCTCGCTGAGAGAGTTGGCACTCTCAGGCTCAATCCAGATACCGAATCTCAAGCCATTGCTTTTTGCAGCTTTTATGAGGCTCTCTATGCCGTCAGGCAATTTCTCACGGTCAACAACCCAATCACCGAGTCCGGCATTGTCCTGCTTACGTGGATGTTTGCTGCCAAACCATCCGTCATCCATAACGAACAGCTCACCTCCAAGGTCTGCGAAGTCACGCATCATCTCCGTCATCTTAGCCTCATCGACATCAAGGTAGACACCTTCCCAGCTGTTGAGAAGAATATCACGCTGCTTGTCACCTCCGTGTACAGCACCATTTCGTGCCCAACGGTGAATATTGCGGCTCACGCCGCCCATACCCTCCTTGCTGTAAGTGACAGCCAAACGTGGAGAAGAGAATGATTTGCCTCCAGCAAGATGATACTCAAACATTTCGGCACTTATACCAGCCATCAAATTGTGACAATAATTATTGTCTGTGTCTATTCGGATCTCATAGTTTCCGCTCCAACACAACACGGCACCAATGGTTGCGCCACTGTTCTCAGACGGCTTGCCGTCGAGTGAAATCATCACTTCAGCATGATCAAGATGAGCATTGCGGGCACCGTCAAGATTTTTTATAGTCTTCACACCCATATTGAGAGGCTCACTGACGAGATTGCACTCTGCTGTCCATGCGCCATGCAGATGGCTTACCCATGCGTCACTGCGGCGAAAAGGCAGGTTGCCAGAATCAAGCCGACGGATAGAGAACGCCTTTTTACCTGTATTTGTAACCTCACTCCACATTTCGATTACATCATCATGTGTGATAGCAAGGTAATTTAGTTTGACAGTTACAGGATATTTCCGATCCTTCATTATAAGAGTTGTAAGCGTTCCACGAGGTGTCTCCATGCGCTCCACCTTCTCAAATGCAAGGTATGTCGTAGGGTTTCCGTCAGCATGTACTATCTGAAGTGATGTCAGAGTGTTGTACTCCCTGCCAAACACGGGGAAAGCATTTCTGTTCATTCCAGCCCATATATCGTGCATGGCACTTACCTGACTGTCTTCGATTTTTGCACCATAATGTGAAAAGCGTGGCTCCTCACCGTAATTTGAAGAAAGAACAAGCGAGCTGTTGTCGGTAGATACGACAATGTCCTCGTCCCAAGCGTAAGCCGTGGAAGCCGCAGCAACCAAGAAGACTACGGAAATAACAAAACGGAATTTATTTACTAAGAAATTCATTATTATAAAGTTTAATTATTTTTTTAACTATTAAAAACTCATAATCCCGGCGATACACCTGCATGGTGTTTATTGTCAATTGGGATTATGAGGTTTGTCATTACAGCTCACTCAATCACAACCTCCTCACCTGCTTTCAGCGAGAATGTTGTCTTTCCGGCCTTGCGGCTCATGCCCTCAGGTATTATTACATTCACCTTGGTGTCTTTCTGGGCATAGAGCACGGCCTTCTGTAGCTTGCCGCCCTGCCATTTCATGTCGGCAGTAACGGCGCCTTGTGCGCAAACACCCTTAATCTCACCGTCTTTCCATACGTCAGGAAGCGCAGGCAGAAACTCGATTGCGCCGTCGTAGCTTTGGAGGAGCATGTCGCAGATGGCCGCCACGCTCGCCTCGGTAGCGTCGAACGAGAAAATATCCTCTGGCGCGCCGGCCACTCCCTTGGGCGATACGGTCATTAGGCTCTCACGGACACCTCCCTGACGTCCGTCAATGATGGGACGGATCCTATTTTAGGATAATTACTCATATTTTTTGTTTTGACAAGTTCTATTAATTCTCAATTGGCTCTGTCGACAATTTATAACTCAAAATTCTTAAGGTGGGTTTATAAATTTCCACCTTAATTCTTCATTTTATAAGCCACTCTATATCCGTATGTGGCAATTACGACAAAACAGACAAGCGGCAGCACAAACGAAATGTTGACGTAGGGCAGCCCCATGAAGGTGTCTCCACAGCGTCCAAGATCTATGATACCTCCCTGTATCGGGGTAAGTTAATTTCCTTCAAGAATTGACATTATGAGTCCGGCTGCGCCGAACTTGACATCGTCGCCCACACCCTCAAGGGCTATGCCATATATGGTGGGGAACATAAGCGACATACATGCCGAGACTGCAATGAGGAAATACATTCCCTTTATATCAGTGGACACGATGACTCCAACAACAGCGCATCCTGCAACTACAGCCAGCACAGACAGGAGCTTGCCGGCGGATACATAGCGCAGGAAAAATGTACATACGAAACGGCTGGTGCAGAACAGTGCCATTGCAATGATGTTTACCATCTGCGAGACAGTTGCCGCATTCTGCTCCGACAACAGGCCTCCGGCAGCAATCTCACGTGCTATGCTCTCGGCCGTTGCAGGATGCAGCACGCAGAGAATGTCACGGGCAAATGTCATCAGACCATTGTTTATGGCAGTGGCATCGTGGGTGAAAAGATACTTTCCGTATTGAATGATAAACGTCCAGCACATTATCTGCGCCCCGACATAGAAAAACTGCGCCAAAACGCCCTCACGGTAACGTGGAATAGTGAAAATGCGCTTCAATGTAGGGATAAAGTCAATGTTGGTATTTGCATCGCCATTATGCGGCATTTTTTTGAACAAGATGACAAAAAACATCACCAATATAACAATTCCTATCACAAGATAGGGAGATATCAGCGTTGTAAGGTCTGCCTCCCGTATAGCCTCCAATTCCACACCGGTGGCTGTCGCATATTCCTTTGTATCGTGCAGGTTGGCCTGTATAAACACCATTGCCGTAAACATTCCGCAAAGTGAGCCTATGGGGTTGAAACTCTGCGCCATGTTCAACCTTCGGGTGGCAGTCTCCTCTGAGCCCATGGAAAGGATATAGGGGTTGCAGCTTGTTTCAAGAAACGACAGGCCGCAAGTCAGTATAAAATATGCGAGCAGAAACACGGGGAACACTCCTATTGCCTTGGCAGGGAAAAACAGGAACGCGCCCAGGGCATACAGCCCCAAACCCATGAGCACTCCGCTTTTATAGGAATACTTTCGTATGAACATGGCTGCGGGAAAAGCCATGGCGAAATAGCCGCCATAGAAAGCCAGCTGCACAAGCGACCCCTCGGCGGTGCTCATCTGAAATATTCGCGAGAAAGCCTCAACCATAGGATTTGTGATATCGTTGGCAAAACCCCACAGCGCAAAGCAAAATGTCACAAGAACAAATGGCACAAAATAGCTTACACCGTCTTTACTGAAAAGAGAATTCATCTTAGGTTGTTTTGATTATCAATAGATTTTAA
The DNA here is from genome assembly GCA_902477645.1 of uncultured Prevotella sp. GTDB lineage: Bacteria > Bacteroidota > Bacteroidia > Bacteroidales > Bacteroidaceae > Prevotella. The sequence goes on from CABSIA010000109.1 coordinate 8,722, forward strand.
CATATCCGTTCAGGATTGAGTGCAAAAATAGCAATAAAAAACAATATGAACAAAAAGAAATGCTCCGATTGCGATTTATTAATGTTTAAAATCGGTATCTCACAACCTTTTTGCCTTCATATATGTATATGCCACGTTGTGCAGGACGGTCAACGCGCTGTCCGCTGATGGTATACCAAGCCTTGCTGTTTGCGTTTTCAGAGACTATGCCGCTGATATTGGCAGACGAGCCGGAAAAATCTCTCATCACGCCCAATGCGCCCGTAGCTCTGCCCGTGCGGCTGTCGAAGAGAGGAGCGTTGTACCATCCGCTAAGGTTAGTGTCTTTCGCATTATATTCCATCCACCACCAGAAAAGGCCTGTCACCGAAGCGTGTTTGTTGAGCAGGGTTATAAGATCTTGGGTGAAATTCTTTTGTCCCTCGTCAGAATACGGATATGTTGCAGAATAGTCAACCGTTGTGCCGGGAACAGCCCAGGCATACGGATAGCCGGCCTCGACTATCATTATCTCTTTTCCGGCAAACGACGCCTCAAGTCTTTTCAGGGCTGTATCAAGCACCGGCAATGTGCCATGGAAATAGGGGTAATAGCTCAGGCCTATTATGTCGTAGCTGACATTGGCCTTCGCCATCTCATTGTAGAAATTCACCAATACATCCGGCGCGGCAGCTCTTTCGGTATGCAAGATTATTTTTGCCTGCGGACAAACCTCACGGCAAGCCCCGATTGCCCTGTCGAGCAGAGTTGTAAAACGCTTCCAGTTGGCAGAGCTTCCCATAAAACATTTTTTAAGGTTGCTTGAGCCGTATGCGCCCCACAACATGCCGTAGCTTATCTCGTTGCCAGGCTGTATAAAGTCGGGTGTGGCGCCGGCAGCCACCATCTGGCTGAGGACATCCTTTGTATAATCGTATATTTTCTGATAGAGCTGCTCGTCGGTAAGCGATGCCCATTCTGCCGGTGTCCACTGCTTTGCAGGGTCAGCCCACGTGTCGGAATAGTGGAAATCGAGCATCAGCCTCATTCCGCTGTCCTTTATACGCTTTCCCAATTTCTTCACATATTCCAAGTCCTGACACGCATTGGCATCCTTGTCGCTGCCGGCATATTGACCTGGATTTACAAACAGGCGCACCCGCATGGCGTTCATGCCCTGCTCGTGGAAAAAGCCCAACGGCGACGAAATGCGGTTGCCGTCGTGGTCGTAGTAAGACGCATTGGCTTTTTCATATTCGGGCAACAAAGAAATGTCGCCGCCAACATATTTCTGTGCCGTGGCAGTTGTTGCCACCAATGACAAAGCAATAAGTAAAGTTTTCAGTCTCATAAGATTTATTATCAGGTTTATACGCATGCAAAGATACTTTTTTTCTTGCAATAAGCAAAGGAAGTAGGTGTTTTATTAATTAGGGTGTCCAGTTCTATGTTCCGTTTTCCGTTCCGATTTTAGCACTAAATTAGCATCTAATACATTAGATATCAGCAATATGCAAATGCAATACCGTTTCAAATTTAACATCAAAAAAATAAGTTCTGTTTTGATAGTGCTTTTAGCCTACGAATTTAATTTGTAGGGTGTTCATTTAGATGTTCCGAAAAACAGATGCTGAAATCACCCGTTAAATT
>CABSIA010000110.1 GCA_902477645.1 uncultured Prevotella sp.
TGCAACTCGACAAAACTGTGGTGCGTCTCATAGAGAACGTGGAAAAAGAAGTTGGAGCAGGCCATGCACTTTTCGTAATTACAAGCACTGGTTACGTAGAGGAGAACGTCACCGACCTAACCCGCTACCGAATACCTACTGGCACATTCTACATCAACCGCACTGCGAACTTGTTGAACATGTATCTCAGCGCAATCTACGGACAGGGAACTTATGCCGAGGCGTGCCATCAAAATCAGATATATCTGAACCATAAGCTCATCGAGCAGAAGCGTGTAAGCATGTCGGAAATTCTTGACAGGTCAAAAGAATTTCTCGTACTTAGCTCCGGTGTCAGCGATGTATATACATCTGAGCGCCTGCTTGCCGGCAACAACGACATTTTGAAAATCAGAAACGGTTTCAATCCTACTCTGTGTGGCGATATTATAATTGAAGTCACACCAGGATGGAAGCTGCTTAACGAAGATACACAAGAAACATTTACAAGCCGTGCTGGTTATGTCCCCTTCCCTATTATTTTTTATGGGGCAGGAATAAAACCAGAACGAATAAACACACAAGTTACGGTAGACCGTATAGCTCCTACCATAGCCAAAAGTATCAGAATAAGGGCACCTAACGCATGTTCCTCTGCACCTTTATTTTGAACAGGCACTACATTTTGTTGCAATTATACCGAGAATTATTCTAATAAGAGTGCTTTTTACCGATAATTATTTGTAAATTTGCACGGGAATTATGCGAAACTTGCATAGGTTATGCCAAAATACTGCTTTATACACCTGTTAAAAGCAGTATTTCTGATGTGCCAGTACATTCGCATTGTTCAATAAATAATAGAAATAAAAAAATAAACAAAATAATGAACTTCAACAAATTTTTAAAGTCATTGTTCGCCGACAAGTCAAGCCGAGACATGAAACTCATACAGCCACTTGTAGAGAAAGTAAAGGCTGTATATCCTGATATCCAGAAACTCAGCAATGATGAACTGAGAGCAAAAACAAAGGAAATTCAAGCTTACGTCCAAGACTCAGCGAAAGAGCAGAGGGCACAGATTGAAGAGCTCAAAGCAACAATTGAGGACACACCTATTGACGAGCGTGAGGAGATCTTCAACAAGATAGACAAACTCGACAAAGAAGCTCTTGAAATTTATGAGAAGGCTCTTGGTGAGGTTATGCCAGTCGCCTTCTGCATAGTTAAAGATACAGCCCGCCGTTTCGCAGAAAACGAGGAAACTATTGTCACAGCAACGGACTTTGACCGTGAGCTTGCTGCCAACCCAAAGAACGACTTTGTTACCATAGATGGCGACAATGCAATATATCACAACCACTGGACTGCAGGCGGCAACGACCTGAAATGGGAAATGATACACTACGATGTACAGCTCTTTGGCGGTATCGTTCTGCATCAGGGCAAGATAGCCGAGATGGCTACCGGTGAAGGTAAGACTCTTGTTGCGACTTTGCCTGTATTCCTCAATGCCCTCACAGGCAACGGCGTACATGTCGTAACTGTAAACGACTACCTTGCAAAGCGTGACTCGGAGTGGATGGGACCTCTCTATATGTTCCATGGATTGTCCGTGGACTGCATTGACAAGCATCGTCCTAACTCACCAGAGCGCCGTAAGGCTTACAAGGCTGATATTACTTTCGGCACCAACAATGAGTTTGGTTTTGACTATCTGCGCGACAACATGGCTATGTCACCAACAGATCTTGTGCAGCGTCGCCACAACTACGCAATTGTCGACGAGGTAGACTCTGTGCTCATTGACGATGCCCGTACTCCGCTTATCATCTCTGGTCCTATTCCCAAAGGCGAGGTGCAGATGTTCGAACAGTTCCAACCACTTGTAGAGCGTCTGTACGAAGTGCAGAGAAGGCTGGCCTCTGAATTCCTTGCCGATGCGCGTCAGAAGATATCAGAAGGTCAGAAGAACAACGACCAGAAACTTCTTGACGAAGGTTTCCTGGCTTTATATCGCTCATATAAGTGTTTGCCAAAGAACAAGCCACTCATCAAATTCCTTTCTGAAGAGGGAATCAAGGCTGGCATGCTCAAGACCGAGGAGATATACATGGAGAACAACAACCGCCGTATGCCGGAGGCTGTTGAGCCATTGTACTTTGTTGTTGATGAGAAACAGAAGTCATGCGACCTTACAGACAAGGGTACCGACTGGCTTGCCAATCAGGTTAACGATAAAAATCTCTTTGTATTGCCAGACATCACAACTCAGATGTCTGAGCTTGAGAGCCAGACTGGACTTTCAGACGAGGAGCGTCTGAACAAAAAAGATGAGCTGCTGGCATATTATGGCGTACAGAGCGAACGCGTTCACACACTTCAGCAGTTACTCAAGGCTTACACAATGTTCAACAAAGACGATGAGTATGTTGTTATGGACGGTGAGGTTAAGATTGTTGACGAGCAAACTGGCCGTATTATGGAGGGCCGCCGTTGGAGCGACGGACTGCACCAGGCTATAGAGGCAAAGGAGCATGTACGTGTAGAGGCTGCCACACAGACATTTGCGACCATTACTCTTCAAAACTATTTCCGCATGTACCACAAGCTGTCGGGTATGACAGGTACGGCAAGCACTGAGGCGGGCGAATTCTGGGATATATACAAACTTGATGTTGTAGAAATTCCTACCAACCGTCCTATTGCACGTAACGATATGGATGACCGTGTGTATAAAACCGCACGTGAGAAATACAGTGCGGTTATCGATGAGATAATGGACATGCGAAACTGCGGTCGCCCTACCCTTGTGGGTACCACCTCTGTAGAGATATCAGAGTTGCTCTCAAAGATGCTCTCTATGCGTAAAATTCCTCATCAGGTACTTAATGCAAAACTTCACCAGAAAGAGGCTGACATCGTTGCACTTGCCGGACAGAGCACAAATGGTATTGTTTGGATTGCCTCAGATGGTAAGACTTTCAGCGACAAGCCGTCTGCAATAAGGTATCAGCAAAACCTTATTGACAATGATGAAAAAAATAAATTACCAGAAGGCTCTGCTGAGTCTATGGTTCATTCTGAAGAAAGATTACTTGGTGCCGTGACAATTGCAACAAATATGGCTGGTCGTGGTACCGACATCAAGCTCTCACCAGAGGTTAAGGCTGCAGGTGGTTTGGCGATTATTGGTACAGAGCGTCATGAGAGCCGCCGTGTAGACCGACAGCTTCGTGGTCGTGCAGGACGTCAAGGTGACCCTGGCTCTTCAGTATTCTATGTGTCGCTCGAAGACAAACTTATGCGACTTTTTGCCGCCGAGCGCATTGCAAAAGTCATGGACCGTCTTGGTTTTGAGGAGGGCGAGCGTATTGAAAGCCCTATGATATCAAACAGCATTGAGCGCGCACAGAAGAAAGTCGAGGAGAACAACTTCGGAATTCGTAAGCATCTTCTTGAGTATGATGACGTTATGAACAAACAGCGTAGTGTAATTTACGAGAAGCGCCGTCATGCTCTTATGGGTGAGCGTATCGGAATGGATATCGCCAACATAATTTGGGACCGTTGCGTATCTATCATCGAGAACAACGACTTTGTAGGTGCCAAGGAAGACTTCCTGAAAGTATTGGCTATGGAGGTTCCTTTTACAGAGAAAGAATTTATAGAAACGTCTAAGGCTGATCTTGAAGAGAAAGCTTTCCAGGCTGCAATGGCTGCTTTCAAGCGCAAGACAGACCGCATACAGTCTGTGGCCTACCCTGTCATTAAAGACGTTTACGAAAATCAGGGACAGCAGTTTGAATATATTATGGTGCCAATTACAGACGGCCGCCATATCATTCAGCTCCGCTGCAATCTAAAGGAGGCATACGATACAGAAGCAAAGAATATTGTTAAAGAGTTCGAGAAGAACGTACTTCTGCATATCATCGACGACAACTGGAAAGAGAATCTCCGCCAGCTTGATGAGCTGCGTCATAGTGTTCAAAACGCATCATACGAGCAGAAAGATCCACTGCTTATCTTCAAACTTGAAAGTGCAAAGCTCTGGGACGATATGATTAACGATATGAACAACCGAACAGCAAGTGTGCTCATGCGCGGTCAGATACCAGAGATACAGCAGGAACACGTACAGGAGGCAAGACCTGAGGTTCGCCAACAGCAGCAGTATGTAGAGTCAAAACAGAACCTTGACGAAAGTGCCGAGGCACAGCGCAAGGCCGCATCCACAGACACTCGCGGCGGCCAGATAAGACGTCCACAGCCAATTGTCAGAGACAAGATGCCGCGTCCTAACGACCCGTGTCCATGTGGTTCAGGCAAGAAATTCAAGAACTGCCACGGCAGAGGACTTTAATAATATTTTACATACATATAAGGAGTTGGAGTGTCTTTTTGTAACACTCCGACTCTTTGTTTTATTGATAACTTTTAATAATACAATAATAACTCATGTATTTATCCCTCAATAATCTTAAGAAATGTTTCGGCGAGAAGACTGCTGTAGATATTCAGTCTTTTATAGTCAATAGTGGTGATATCTTAGGACTTGTCGGCAATAATGGAGCTGGAAAAACGACATTGTTCCGCCTTGTGCTCGACCTACTGAAGGCTGATGAAGGCTGTGTGAGTATAGACGGCATGGATCCTGCAAGTTGCGAGGATTGGAAATTGTCGACAGGCGCATTTATCGATGACAGTTTCTTGATAGACTTCCTTACCCCTGAGGAATATTTTGCTTTCATTGCAAAAGTCAATGATGTCGATAGAGAAACTCTTGATGAGAGGCTTGCAGAATACGAAATGCTAATGTCGGGTGAGATATTGGGACAAAAGAAACTGATACGTGACTATAGCGCAGGCAACAAGCAGAAGATTGGTATCATATCAGCACTCATCAACAAGCCACAGTTGCTCATTCTCGATGAGCCGTTCAACTTCCTCCCAAGCAGTCAGAACACATTGAAAAAACTCCTTGTCGACTATAATGCCAAAACTAACGCAACAATTCTCGTATCGAGCCACAACCTTCAACACACCGTTGACATCAGCAGCCGGATAGCATTGCTCGAACAAGGTGTCATCATAAAAGACCTCCCAAATGCAAATGGTTCGGCAGAACAAGAATTAGAGGAATATTTCAATATGTAGACGCATCTCGCTCTCCAAACAGAACAAAGAGCAATGGCGTATATTAATAATAAATAGGTATTTTAGTTTTTGATGTTTCATAAATAAGTAAAAAGTAGTAACTTTGCAGGTATTATGAAAATTGGATTTGACAACAACAAGTATCAGACTATTCAGTCAGAGCACATCAAAGAGCGTATATCGCAGTTTGACGGCAAACTTTATCTTGAGCTTGGAGGAAAACTTTTCGACGACCATCATGCAAGCCGTGTTCTTCCGGGGTTCCAGCCCGACAGCAAATTGCGGATGTTCCAGAAAATCAGCGACAGTATCGAGATTGTCATTGTTATCAGCGCTGCCGATATCGAGAAAAACAAGAAACGTGCCGACCTTGGCATCACATACGACGAGGATGTTTTAAGACTTCGTAGTGAATTCCTAAATCTTGGCTTCATGGTAGGCTCTGTTGTAATCACACACTACAACGGACAGCCTGCGGCAATGGCTTTCCGACAGCGTTTGGAGCGTGACGGCATTGCCACATATTGCCATTATCTGATTGAGGGCTATCCACATAACGTGGAATTGATAGCATCAGAGGAAGGCTTCGGCAAGAACGACTATGTCAAAACATCACGTCCTCTTGTCATTGTTACGGCACCTGGTCCGGGAAGCGGTAAAATGGCTGTTTGCCTCAGTCAACTATATAATGAGAATAAGCACGGCGTAAGAGCCGGATATGCGAAATTTGAGACATTCCCAGTATGGAATCTTCCGCTTAAACATCCCGTTAACATAGCATACGAGGCTGCCACTGCCGACCTTAACGATGTAAACATGATAGACCCATTCCATCTTGAGGCATACGGCAAAACAGCCATCAACTACAACCGCGACATAGAGATTTTTCCAGTCCTCAATGCGTTGTTCGAAGGCATATATGGATCTAACCCATATAAATCGCCAACTGATATGGGAGTCAACATGGTGGGTTTCTGCATAAGTGACGATGAAGTTTGCTGCGAGGCATCTAAGAATGAAATTATCCGCCGCTACTACGACGCCACCAATAAACTGGCAAATGGTGCTTGCAATGAACAGGAGATTGGAAAGATACAGATGCTTTTTAATCAGGCAAAGATAACAACCGCCTACCGCCGGACGACAACTGCGGCAAAGGAATGCTATAAGCGCACTGGACATACATCATCTGCCATTGAGCTTGAAGACGGTACAATAATCACAGCCCATTCAAGTCTTCTGCTCGGATGTAGCGCAGCATTGTTGCTTAACGTGACTAAACATCTTGCTGGTATCGACCATGAGCGCAAGCTCATACCGCAGTCTATGATTGAGCCAATACAGTTCACAAAAATCAACTATCTCGGAGGCCGCAACCCACGCCTGCATACCGATGAGGTTCTTGTTGCTCTGTCTGTTCTTTCAAAAGATGACGATAACTGCCGTCTGGCGTTGGCCCAGCTCCCTAAACTTAGAGGATGCCAGGTGCACTGCACCGTTATGTTGAGCGAAGTTGACCGTAAAATATTCAAGAAGCTTGGTGTAAATGTTACATGCGAGCCTGTTCTAAAGAAGAAAATCTAACCTTGCAGAATGTTTTAAGCAAGCGACTTATAATATTAAAAAATCCCTACAAGTTTAAACTTGCAGGGATTTTCTGTATATAATAAATTTTGATGGCTCAAACCATATTGTCTGTAGGAGACAAATATTACTTTCTTACCTTCAATATTATATTTGCAGGAGCAATCTTCTTGTTACTCTTGTCTGTGACAGTAACAACAGCATCTCCCTCATTAGCAGAAGCCTGTACCGTTACGACAAGCTTACCGTTGAACAGTTTCATCTTTGGCTTGGTAAAAATCTCAAGCGATGTCGCATCGCCATTGCAGATGCCACGGAACGATGCTGCGCCCGATACACAGACCTCAATGTCGTCAGATGCTGTTGGAAGCTCTGTACCGTTGTTGTCAGTAAGCGAGACGGTGATATATGCAAGGTCTTCTCCGTCTGCACAAAGTATGGTTTTGTCAGCGTCAAGATTTATGGCTGTTGCCTTGCCAGCAGTGCGCACAGCGGTCTCGCCTACTCTTGCGCCTTTCTCGTCGTATGCAACGACTTTCAGCTCACCAGGCTCATATCTCACGTCGTTCCACATCAGACGGTATCTCTTTGCACGAGCCTCAGGCTTGTCGTTCATTGTCGCATGCTGCTTCTTAATGCGTCCCTGAGACTTTCCATTTACGAAAAGCTCTGCCTCTGGAGCGTCTGTATAGCAGAACACGGGTATTGTCTCTCCCTCACGTCCCGGCCATGTCCAATGCGGCAGCAAGTGCAAGGTGTGGCTTTCTTTGTTCCACTGTGAGCGATACAGATAGTAGCGGTCCTTTGGTAATCCGGCGAGGTCACAGATACCGAAGTAGCTGCTGCGGCTTGGCCAATACTCATCGTAAGGAGTTGGCTCGCCAAGGTAGTCAATACCTGTCCATACGAATTGTCCGATGGTATAATTGTAATCATCCATCGCAAGGAAATCCTCTTCCGGCAAATTGCTCCATGAGCACCATTGAGTATCGTAAGATGTCACCTGACCGTCATTCCCGGCTTTAGTCACTCCCCATGAGACTGGGAATTTATACACACCACGCGAGCTAACTGTTGACGCAGTCTCAGATCCAAGCAGGAATTGTTGTGGAAGTTGCTTTATAGCAGGCTCATATTTGTGTACGCGATAGTTGAACCCAGGCACATCCATTGCTTGTGCGAAACCTGTCTTTAAGGCATTATCAGGACGATCAATGCCTTGGGTTACAGGACGTGAGGGGTCAAGCCGGTGGCAGATGTCCTGCAAGTGGCGTGCCATATCAGCTCCGCCTTTCATACCCTGTTCGGGTATTTCGTTGCCTATGCTCCACATGATTATAGACGGATGGTTGCGGTGAGCAAGAACAAGATTTTCCATATCCTTGTCGCTCCATTCCTTAAAGAAACGGGCATATCCGTTTTTGCATTTAGGATATATCCACATGTCAAAACTCTCAGCCATAACCATCATGCCCAATGAGTCGCAAATGTCCATTTGCATTTGGCTTGGCATGTTGTGCGCAGTACGGATTGCGTCGGCCCCCATGTCTTTCATAAGCTTTATCTGGCGTATGAGCGCGGCCTTGTTGACAGCCGCACCAAGAGGCCCAAGATCGTGATGAAGACAGACACCTTTTATCTTTCTGCCAACTCCATTGAGTTGGAAACCATGCTCCTTACTTACGCTTACCGTGCGGACACCAAATTTCTGACGAGTCTCGTCAATAACCTTATTGTCTTTGTACAGACGTGTCACAAGGTCGTAAAGGAAAGGATTTTCCGGTGACCATGCCTGTGGTTTCTTCATTGTCATCGGCAACGTTACAAAGCCGCTGGCAGGAACATCTGCATGGGCTGCTATTTCCTCATAGCCTTTGGGGTGAACAAGCGCCACCTCAACCGACAGGCAGTTGCCCTTCATGCCGACAACCTTTGTCGTAACCTCAATTTGAGCCTCTTTTTTCGACAATGCCATTGTGCGGGCATATGTTCCCCAAGAGTCGATGGCCTCGTCAGATGTTGTTGTCAATGTAACAGGGCGATAAAGTCCTGCGCCGGGATACCATCTTGAGCTTTCCTCAACATTTTGCAGATGCACCTCAATGGTGTTGTTGCCTTGTTGGAGCAATGGCGCAATATCAAGCCTGAATGAGTTATAGCCGTAAGCCCAATATCCTGCAAACTTTCCGTTAACCAAGACCCTTGGCTCTGCCATGGCGCCGTCGAAATGCAGAATTGCTCTCTGTGGCTTTTCATCCATGCTTACGGTTGTGCGGTAGAAGCCCTCGCCTATCCATGGTAAAGCTCCAGAGCGCCCCGATTTCTCAGTCTTTTGCTTTTCTCCGTTCTGCTCTATAGCAACGTTTTGCAAATCCCATTTCTTATCAAACGGCCCGCTTATTGCCCAGTCGTGCGGAATGTTTACGGTTTTCCACTCAACGCTGTCTCGGGAGAACTGCCATGTTTTCAAGTTTATTGTATTTCTTGGCTGAGCTGTTGCATTAGCAGTAGCAAAAAACAAAGAAAATGCAGATAAGTGAATAAGTTTCATAAATCAGTTTTGGTTAGTATATGTTTCATAAAAAAGGCATAGAGCCGTTACATGTAACGGCTCTACATTAAGCTTTACAGGCCGAGAGACTTCTTAATTGCCTCGATTTTTGCCTCGGCGTCTTTGCAACAACGCTCGTAGCAGCCGGCACACTTCATGGTGTTGTCCTTAACCTCGACATAGAACTTAATCTTAGGCTCTGTTCCTGAAGGACGAACGCTTACCTTTGTGCCGTCGCTGCAGAACCACTGCAGCACATTGCTTGTTGCAGGCATGTCTATCTTAGTTACATTGCCGTTCTCGTCGGTAGCCTCAAGAGTCTGGTAGTCTTTCCAGAGTGTAATCTTTGAGCCGCCGAGTTCCTTTGGGGGATTAGCGCGGAAGTCAGCCATCATCTGCTTGATCTCGTCAGCGCCTGTTTTACCAGGCTTAACTACGTTTACGGTTGACTCCTTAGAGAATCCGTATTCTTTATATATGTCCATAAGCAGATCGTAGAGAGTGCGCCCGTTGTCTTTTGCCCATGCAGCGATTTCGCAAATCAGGCAGATAGATGCGGGTGCATCCTTATCACGGACCTTGTCGTAAGGCAGATAGCCAAACGACTCCTCACCGCCACCTATATATTTCTGCTTGCCCTCGCTGATGGCAATCTCACGCGCAATCCACTTGAAGCCTGTGTAGCAGTCACGGTATTCTACATTGTTGCGCTTTGCGATCTCGGCGATAACCTCGGTTGTAACGATAGTCTTAACTACGAAGTCTGACGGGTTGAGCTTGCCGAGTTTCTTAGAGTTCTCAATGATATAATATGAGAGCATCATACAGGTCTGGTTACCGTTTATTATAATCCACTCGCCATTGTTGTCACGGCAGACGATGGCCAAGCGGTCAGCATCAGGATCTGAGGCAATAACAAGGTCGGCGTTAAGTTTTGTACCGAGCTTCATGCCGAGAGTCATAGCCTCCGCATTCTCAGGGTTTGGAGATACAACAGTAGGGAAATCGCCGTCCACAACCATCTGCTCAGGAACCACATTGATGTTCTGGAAACCCCAAGAGCGCAGG
>CABSIA010000111.1 GCA_902477645.1 uncultured Prevotella sp.
AGGCTTACCTGAGCCGCTGGACCGGTAAGGACTGGGAAAATGCCGGCACGCTCGCATCTCCAGACCCGCAGAACGACGGACTGTCGAAAACCACAGGACTGGACATAACCACCAGCCGGCTCAGAATTTACATGAAGAGCGGCAAGGCGTGCGGAATACATGAGGTGAGACTCTTCGGCTACAAAGTCTTCGACCCGTCGGTGGCATACCAGTGGCCTTCGTATTCGCCAACTCTCGACTATGACTACCGCACAGAGTACCCGACTCTTGAGGCTCCGACAAAATTCCTGCCAGAGAACAACAACCAGAAGGGATATCTTGCTGACGGATGGTGGGCTATAGCCTGGGGACCAAAGACCAGCCATTATGTTACGGAGACGGCAAAAAAGAACATACTGAAAAAGATGAATGAAGACTTCGCATACTTCCGCGACGTGATGGGGTGGCCGCCCGACAAACGTGCCCGCAACGGATACTACAGCACGGTGTATGTGTATGGTAGTGGACTGTTTTCTGACCCAGCCGACTCAACGGCGCGCGGAGGATGGCAGGGCGCGACATGGTACAATGGCAGCAGCTGGCCAATGGTCAACATAAGCTACTATCCGATAGCATGTTTCGACCCAGCGTTCACTTACGACAAATATTACAATTCGGCAGTTAACGACCAGATATTCCAGCAGAACGCATGTGTCCATGAGGGTATTCACGCTCTCTTGGCCGTCCTTGAGGGGTGTAAGGAGTCAGCTTGGTATCAGGAGGCCGGCAATACTTGGCTGCAGGCTGAGGCAGAGGTGCTGAAGACTGGACAGACTCCGACAAGCATGGGCTATCTCAGCGCCGGCAACATGATTGCGCCGTTCATGCCTATAGAGTGCTACTCAGGGTGGCTTCTCGACGGCAGTTTCGGAGGCCCGAGCGCAGAAGGTGTCAATATGTTCCAGCCCGACGGACAGCAGGTGTGCACGTGGCGCAATTTGCTCGGCGGCGTGCAGTATGGTGAGTTGTTCCCGCACTTCGTGAGCGAGATACTTGGCAGAGGCAGCATTCCTTGGATTTGGCGCTATTGCAAGGGCAGAGTGCTTGAGGGAATGGCAAGTAGGCTTGGCGACAGGCAGATGCGAAGAATGATACGTGAGTATCGTGTGCGCCAGGCAATGATAGATGTCGGCATGTGGTCGAACGCCTGCCGCAAGCTCATCGACGACAACTGGCTTGTGAGCATCAGGCAGGAATGGTCGCCATACAGCCAGGCGGTGGCGGAATGGAAAGCTACACCATACGCAAATATGTACAAGGATGAGGAAATGGGCGAGGGATGGTATTATCCTGAGCTGCGCACAACTCCGGGATGGAGCGGCGCCAACCAGATACCTCTGCACGTCAGCGGCAATGAGGGTGACATCATAAGCATTCATTTCAAGCCCCTTGGCAAAAACATGGTATGCCAGTTGGCATATAGGGCCGAGCGCACTGGCAGACTGTGCTACTCACAGCCTGTGGAAGGCGAGGGCGACGTGGCAATGCAACTGAATTACAAACCTGCCAACGGGGTGGTAATAGCTGTGGTTTGCAACACTGATTATATTTATGAGGGCGAGGAGACCAGAAAGGCACACTACGACTACCGCCTGCAAATGGGACAAAACGTTTATCAGCCGGCAAAGGCACAGCTGAAGTGGTACAACTACCGCCAGAATATAAAAGACGACACATTCTCTGGAATTGAGAGCATTGAGACAGAGCAGGAAAGTGCCAAGTTCGCCATAGAGACCGACAAGAGCGTGGTTAGCCCTGGCGGGCAGCTACAGGTTAGCATAAAGGCAGCCGGAGCATTGCAAATTCCTGTTGTAATCAGCGATATGTCGGGTAAGGCGATAGCACGCAAGAGTTTCCTTCGAGACGGATTTATCGAAATTCCGGCATCGGCACAGGAAGGAGTATATATAATCTCGGCATATAACGGACATGAGCAGGCTGCGAAAAAAATCGTGGTTAAGTAAAAAATATAAGTCTTATAAATTTTATAAATCTTATAATCTTATAAAATAATTAAAAACCAAAAATATGACCCAACATTATCCAAAAATCAAAAAGGCTGGAGCAAGAGCCGTCATCTGTGTGGCTATGCTTTCTGGTACATGGATGATACAGTCGTGTGAGAAGGATGTGCTTGAAGGACAACCAACGTGGCTCGGCAACTCTATCTACGAGAGGCTTGAGGAAGACGGCAACTTCACGACGACTCTGCGGCTAATCAATGACCTTGACCAGAAAGGTGTGCTCAGCCAGACAGGTAGCAAGACACTTTTCGCTGCCGACGACAAGGCGTATGAGGAGTTCTTCCAAAACAACCCTTGGGGAGTGAGAAACTACAACGGGCTTACCCTTGCGCAGAAAAAAATGCTGCTAAACAGCTCGATGATCAACAACGCATATCTCATTGAGCTGCTCAGCAATGTGAGCGGCAACCCGCCCGCAGAGGGACAGTGCATGAGACGCGAGTCGGCGGCATCGGTACTGGACACAATCTCGCGCATACTGCCCGAGGACATGCCAAACACACAATACTGGGCAAAATACCGCAATAAACCCAACGGCATAGTGCTGTTACGCGACAACACCTCTAAGCCTATGATTCACTTTCTGCCGGCTTTTATGAAGCTAAACGGAATTACGGGCGACGACTTGTCTATTCTAACCAACGGAGAGTCGTCGGCAATCTCAGACTCATGGGTAAACGGCAAAAAAGTAACCGAGGCTGACATCGCTTGCAAGAACGGATATATACATAAAGTGGATGGAGTTATGACCTCGTCGGACAACATGGCTGAGATTATCGGCACGCATGCCAACATGTCGACTTTCAACAGTCTGCTCAACAGATTTTGTGCGCCATACTACGACGAGGCTGCGACACGTGAGTACAACCGTCTGTACAACAACACAGACTCTGCGTTTGTGCTCCGCTACTTCGCAACCACGACAAACACAGGAAATTTCGGAGCACAGGCATCGGGCGAGCTGAATACTGATCCCGACGGAAACGTGGTTGACGCACAGCTGCTCTTTGACCCGGGATGGAACCAGTATATCTTTGCAAACACAACAGGCAAGGATTTGCACTACGACGCAGGAGCGGTGCTTGTCCCCAACAATGCCGCACTCGACCGCTGGTGGAACAATGACGGCAAGGTTTTGCAGGACATGTATGGCTCATGGGAAAACGTGCCTATGAAAGTGCTTGTTAAATTGTTAAATATCAACATGATAAGCACATTCTCGGAGACTGTGCCCTCGAAATTCGACAATATCGTTGACAACACCACCAAGACGAGTCTCGGCATAAAGCCTGCCGACGTGGACAGCTGCTTCATGGGCTGCAACGGTGTTGTCTACTTGCTGAATAGGGTTTTCAGCCCTGCCGACTACTCTTCGGTTTCGTTCCCCGCACTTGTGAACGAAAATACCATGAGTGTAATTTATTGGGGTATCTCAAATCTTGAGTTTGAGCCTTACCTCAACTCAATGGACTCATACTACAGCTTCATAATTCCAACCAACAATGCGATGCTGCAGTATGTAGACCCGTGCTCATACGGCGACCCGAACACCATTCTCTATCAGTTCTATTACGACAAGGACACAAAGAGCGTGAAGGCGCGCCGCTACAACTACGATATGCAGGCGCAGCAGATTGTGCCAGGCGACGCACTGCCCGACGCTTCGGATTCGCAGGTTAGAGACCGTCTGGAGGACTTGCTCAACAATCTCATCATTGTGGGCAACGTGGAAGACGGCAACACTTACCACAAGACCAAGGGCGGCAGCTTCATAAAAGTGGCTAATGCGGGACAGGCCGGCACGATGACCATCATTGGCGGACTGCAGGACGAATTAGGTAAAGCCATCACCGTAAACACCATTTATGACCAGACTGAGACGGGTAACGGCAAGTCGTATGTCGTAGAGCAGCAGATGCCGCTCACAAGCCGAAAATCGGCATACTCCATACTAAGTGCCAAACCTGAGTACAAGCGGTTCTACGAGCTGCTCAGCGGAAGCAAGCTGCTCTCGGCACGCTCTTCTGGCAACTCGTGCGTAGACCAGAACATCACGCTGTTTGACGCATACAACTACACCATATATGCGCCCACAAACGAGGCCATAGAGAAAATGTATGCCGACGGCACGCTGCCAAACTGGGAAGACCATGACGCGCTGACAGCCGAGATGTTTGGCGGTGACGCAAATGCGCTGAAGAAGGCTAAAACACTTATTGAAGACAAGATAAACAACTTCCTGAGATACCATATTCAGGACAACTCGGTGATAATCGGCGCCGCTCCACAAGACAATGTGAAGTATGAGTCGTTTACCATCAACCCTGCCACAAAGCGTTTCTACAGTCTGCAGGTCAGCTCTACCGCCAACAGCATGAGCATTACTGACCAGATGAACAACACACGCCACGTGGTGACCGCCAATGGACTGTACAACAATCAGGGACGCGAATATTGGATTTCGAACAAGGACAACAGCATGCGCTCGGAAATCTACAACGCATCGGATATCGTGGTGCATCAGATTGACGGCGTGTTGCTCTACAACGCCTCTCAGCTGACAAAATGGCAAGACGAGGTGGACAGTCTGAAACCGGCTACCACCAATAATGCAAGGAGGAAATAAGCTATGATAGGAAAATTTAAATATATGATACTGACGCTCCTGTGTGCTATGGCGACTGGAGCTTTCGCACAGGGAATTACCAATGTGCATGGTGTGGTGGAAGACGAGATGGGAGGACTTGCCGGTGCTTCTGTGTGCGAGGTGGATGCCAACGGCCGTATTATCGAGGCATGTGTGACTGATATTAACGGTAACTTCTCGATGAAAATCCGTAACCCTAAGAACATGTTGCGTTTCAGCTATATAGGCTTCAAGACAACAAAGCTGCCAATCAATAAAACGGAGTATAGCGTTACCTTGAAGTCTGACACTTTCATTGACGAGGTTGTTGTCACGTCGAAAAAACGCGTGAAGGGTAACGGACTTGCAATTCCTGAGCGTGAGAAGTCGTTCGCCTCGCAGAGCATCGATATGAAAGAGTTTGAGGGTTTGTCGTTTACAACCGTTGACGAGGCTCTGCAGGGACGTATCTCTGGTCTCGACATTGTGTCTGTGTCAGGAAATCTTGGCGCGGGAACCAGCATGCGCCTGCGTGGTACATCGTCGGTGAGTACGCTCACCAGCTCAAACCCGCTCATCGTGGTTAACGGCAACACGTGGAATGTGGATATGACCAACTTCGACGTGAAGAATGCCAACGACGAGCAGTTCTCACAGTTGCTGAATATTAACCCCGAGGATATCTCGAGCATCAACGTGCTGAAAGATGCCGCCGCAACAGCCATCTATGGCTCACAGGGCGCCAACGGTGTTATCGAGATTATCACCAAGCGCGGTGCGGTAGGAAAGCCGAAAGTAACCTATTCGCTGCGTCTTACAGGCACGTATCAGCCTGAGGGTTACAAGATGCTGAATGGTGACGACTACACCATGCTGCTGAAAGAAAGCTATTTTAATCCCGAGCAGAACGATGCCACATCGAATATCCGAGAGTTGAACTACGATCCGACATTCTCTGAATACGAGCAGTATAACAACAACACCGACTGGCGTGATGCTGTGACACAATGGGGATTGCGCCAGAACCACTATATTTCGGTAACTGGTGGTGGTGAGAAAGCGTCGTTCCGTATTTCGGGAGGCTACGACCGTGAGACGGGCTCGGTTATAGAGCAGCAGCTTGACCGTCTGTCAACACGTGTGGCTCTTGACTATTTTGTGAGCGACCGTATAAAGATTGTCACCAACTTTGCACTTACATATACCAAAAACAAGAAGAACTACGATGACCTGTTGGCCATTGCCTACAAGAAGATGCCTAACATGAGCATTTATGAGCAGGATCCGCTTACGGGAAAGGACACCAACCGCTACTACACAATGCTTCAGACTGCATCGGGCGTGTTCAACGATGACCAGAAAAAATATGTGAACCCTGTGGCAAGCGCAAAACTCGCCAAGTTTGATGACCGCACATACGACATCACACCAGAGTTGGAGCTTGATTACAAATTGTTGGGCATGGACGAACAGAGCTGGCAGCTCAATTGGCAGGGACGTGTGTATATGAATATTTTCAACGAATATGTTGACAAGTTTTATCCAAACGAGCTGGTGACAGTGCCATGGAACAACGGAGTGAACCTCGCACAGTCGGCGAGCACAAAGAGTGTGGCTTTCAACACCAAACAGACGCTGACCCTCATTCCGCACTTCAACAACCCTGACCACTCGCTGATGGCGATGGGACGTTTTGAACTGACCTCGGGAAGCTCAAACGGACAGTCATCGGATGCCAGCGGTCTGCCTTCAGGAGGCATTGAAAGTCCTGATGCCGGAGGTATTATCACGGGTATAAGCTCAAGCTTCAGCCAGTGGCGCTCAATGTTCTACACCTTCTCAATGCACTACGCCTACAAGAGCCGCTATATGTTCGACTTCTCAATGCGTGCCGACGGAACAACAAAGTTCGGCCCTGACCGCCGTTGGGGATATTTCCCTGCTGTGTCGCTGCGTTGGAATATTGTAGACGAGCCATGGATGAAACCTGCGCGCAAATGGCTCTCTATGCTCAGCTTGCGTCCAAGCTGGGGCAAGGTGGGCAATCAGCCAACTGACGAGTACCTGTATCAGAGCAAATATGTGTCTGCCGACAAATATCTTGATATGCCGGCAATGCGTCCGTCGACAATGAAACTCACCGACTTGCGTTGGGAGACAACATCGTCATACAACGTTGGAGCAGACCTCGGATTGTTTAACGACAAGCTGTCTGTGGTGTTCGACTGGTACAGCCAGACCACAAACGACATGCTGATGCGTGACGTTAGAATTCCGTCGAATACTGGTTACCCGACAGTGGCCTACCGCAACGTAGGCTCAATGCGCAACACTGGATGGGAACTGAACCTGAATACCGACCACCTGATAAAGGCTGGAAAATTCTATATGGACATAAACGCTACTCTCGGAAACAACAAGAACGAGATTTTGGAGATGGACGAGACAATTCTTGAAACTCTCAACAGCGAGTTCACATACGGCAACCGTGAGGTGTTGCAGCGTGTACAGGTGAACAACCCGTTCGGTGCAATCTACGGATTCCGCAGCAAGGGCGTGTACCAGTATCAGTATGAGACTTTCGCAGCCATGTCGCATGAGGAGCAGGCTGAATTCATAGCATCGGGTAAGACAGCTCCTGTGGCTCTGAATGCAGCAGGACAGATTATCTACGACGACAAGGGGATGCCTGTACGAATGATGTACAACTACTCAAACGGGTCTTCGGCCCGGAACTATAAATTCAAAGGTGGCGATGCCATTTACGAAGACGTGAACAACGACGGAAATATCGATGCTCTCGATATCGTGTATCTCGGAAGCTCTCTGCCAAAGCTTACCGGCGGTTTCGGCTTTAATTTGCACTACGGCCGTTGGAAACTCAACACACAGTTCAACTACCGTATAGGCAACAAGGTGCTAAATCTTGCGCGTCTCGATGCTGAGGCTATGCTCACCAACAACAACCAGAGCCAGGCCGTAAACTACCGCTGGCGCAAGGAAGGTGACATTACCTCGATACCGCGTGCTATGTATGGTACAACAACTAACTATAACACTCAGATCAGTGACCGCTTCGTTGAGGACGGCTCTTTCCTGCGCCTCAACTACATGCAGCTGTCGTATGCCTTTGACCAGAAGACGTTGAAGAGAGCACTCGGAATTTCAGGACTGAGATTTTATCTGAGCGCAAACAATCTGTTCTGTATAACAAAATACACAGGTGCCGACCCTGAGATTGGTTACGGAAGCTACGGAGCTGCTACCGATGCAGGACAGACACCAAGGGCAAAGTCGTACACTCTTGGAATAACGGTTGACTTTTAAATGAAGAACGAAGAGTTAGAACGAAGAACAAAGAATCCAATACAAAAAACTAATGGATTTTTTACTCTTTACTTTTATTTCTTCACAAAATAAAAAGATTATGAATTACAAAATAAAAAATATATTTCTGGCGGGAATGCTGACCGTTACCGCCTCCTCATGTTCCGACTTTCTGGACATTGCCCCTCTCAATGACATTGTACAGGACAAGTTTTGGAACAGTGAGAGCGATGTGGAGAACATCGTGGCAGGATGCTACTCGGCTATGCAGTCGCAGGCTGTGGTGGAGAGGATGATGGCGTGGGGTGAGTTCCGCTCCGACAACATAACGGGAGGAACAAACTACCAGAACAACGAGAGCCTCTCAAACCTGCTGAAAGAGAATATCACAGCGAAGAATGTTTATACCGAATGGGCAACGTTCTACGACATCATCAACCGTTGCAATGTGGTGCTTGAGTATGCGCCACAGGTGGCAGAGAAAGACCCTAACTTCACCGAAAGTGAGCTAAGAGCCACTGAAGCCGAGGTGACAGTGCTGCGCGACATGTGCTATTTCTACCTCATCAAGGCTTTCCGCGACGTACCATTCTCCACGGAGGCTTTCCTGAGCGACACTCAGAAGATGGACATTCCGGCAACACCGTTCTACACTGTGCTCGACAGTCTTGTCAACGACCTCGAGAGAGTGAAACCATACGCCGTGAGCAAATATCCTGTATCAAAGCCCAAATACCAATATGCCCGCATAACACAGCAGACCATAAACGCCCTGCTCTGCGAGATGTATTTGTGGAAGAAGGATTACGCAAATTGTGTGAGATATGCCGACCTCGTGATTGACGATAAGATAAATGAGTATGAGCAAAAATATAAAAATATCGGCTCGAGCTACGTTAAGCTCTACAATGGCTTTCCTCTCTTATCTGATGAGGGATTTTCTTCCAAAGGCAATTTTTTCAACTTAATATTCAGCGACATGATGGATGGCGGCTCGTTTGAAAGCATCTTCGAGCTGGAATATGATAGAGACGAGACGATGATAAAGAATGGGGCGGTGAGCTATTATTATGGCAACCAGACCACTTATCCCGGCATTGTAAAACCGGCAGAATTTATCTCATCTGACGTAAGCAACGACCTGTACAAGGTATTCAACGACAAATTTGATGTCCGTTATTACGCCAATCTCGGAACCGCCGGCTCTTCGCAGTATGCAATAAGCAAATATGCCAACAGGTCTATTTCTGTGCAGGTTACCAGTTCCGGAATTTCAAGCATGAGCGGCAGCTACTATACAGAGAACAACTGCTACGCCAATTGGATTCTCTACCGTCTCACGGACATCATGCTGCTGAAGGCTGAGGCACTAACACAACAGGTGATAGAGGGCGATAGCGAGCGTAACCAGGAATTGCTGCACGAGGCGTTCGACATCGTGTCGGCAGTTAACGAGCGCGCGTGCTGTGGGTCCACCTACACTCCGCTGTCGTTCGACTCATATAGCAGCAAGACTCAAATGGAGAACCTTGTGATGGAAGAGCGCCAGCGCGAGTTGATGTTCGAGGGCAAAAGATGGTTCGACCTTGTGCGTCGCTCATTGCGCGACGGCAACACAAACTATCTGGTAAGTCAGGTCTCACGCCGTGGCTCCGACAATGCCAGTGTCGTACAGAGCAAGCTGGCGCGTATGGATGCCATCTTCTGGCCTTACAACCTCGAAGAGTTGAAAGTGAACAAAAACTTGAAGCAGAACCCCGCATTCGGCAGCGGTGAGGACAGCTCATACGAAAAGAATTAAAAATTACGATTTATGAATTACGAATTGTCGGCTACGCCGATGTAAAATTTTAAAATTAATAATTTAAAATCGCAGTGAAGCGAGAACAATTCAAAATTCTAAACTCAAAATTCAAGACGATGAAAAAGTTATTAAAGTATATAATGATTTTGTTGGCAGTCTGCTGGACGGCTGGAATGTCTGTCAGCTGTTCTGATGAGCCAGACACATCAAATTTTTACACATTCAAGGGAGAGATGATATCCGACTATCTCAATAGCCGTCCGCAGTTCAGCATGTTCAAGGACGTGGTTGAGCGTGCGGGAATGATGGATCTTCTCTCTGCCTACGGAGCATATACATGTTTCCCGCCAACAAACAATGCGTTCAGCGCATATCTCAGCGAGAGAGGGCTGTCATCAATCAGCCAGCTTTCTGATGCCGACTGTGACACCATCACCCGTACACACCTCGTACGCAACATGTATGCCACCGCAGATAT
>CABSIA010000112.1 GCA_902477645.1 uncultured Prevotella sp.
TGCGGCCGCTGTCTGCAAAGGTAACAATTGCTGTGTCCGTTTGCTTGCGGCCGCTGTCTGCAAAGGTAACAATTGCTGTGTCCGTTTGCTTGCGGCCGCTATACATAGCGGCCCTACAACCTTCATTACTTTCTTACAATGGCCTCAACAGCAAGGCGGTAGGAGTCGAGGCCGAAGCCCGCTATCACGCCGAGGCATGCCGGCGAAATCATGCTGTGGTGGCGGAACTCCTCACGCGAATGTACGTTTGATATATGAACTTCGATTACAGGAGCTGTGAGCGATTTTATACAGTCGAGCAAAGCTATGGATGTATGTGTATAGGCACCAGCATTGAGAACTATGCCGTCGCAGCTAAATCCTACCTCCTGCATCTTGTTGATAAGCTCTCCCTCGACGTTGCTCTGGTAGTAGTCTATCTCAACATCGGGAAACTGTGCCCTCAGCACAGGCAGATAGCTCTCGAAAGAGTTGTCGCCGTATATTCCCGGCTCACGGACACCAAGCAGATTAAGGTTTGGGCCGTTAATGATTTGTATCTTCATTTATGTATAAAGAATAATAAATTATTATGCATTCTCTTCGATAACTCGAAAATTATTACTAACTTTAAATAAGTTAGGCTTCACTCAGAAATAAAAAGAAAAAATTGATTTTTCTTTTATATTCCATTCATTTAGATAAATTTCTTTCACTCAATAACACAAATAAATTTGCATTATCTTCGCTTAATCGAAATTTTGCACTAACTTTGCCGACAAAATTACAAAAAATTATGGAAACCGACAAGCAAACGGCTGCCAATATGCTGAAACGCTACATAAGATACCTGAAGCTGGAACGCAACCATTCGGAAAACACCATCGAGGCTTACCGACACGATTTGCAGCTGTTGCTTGAGTTTCTGAACGGCGAGGGCATTGAGCCTGCGGAGGTTGGACTTGAGGATTTGCAGCACTTCGCAGCCTCTCTTCACGAGAAAGGGGTTACGGCAAAGTCTCAGGCAAGAATACTGTGCGGCGTGAGGGCTTTCTACAGGTTTCTGCTTTTGGACGGATATATAGAGGCAGACCCGTCGGAGCTGCTGGAGTCGCCCAAGCTGCCGTTTCACCTGCCAGAGTATCTGACACTTGAGGAGGTGGACAGACTTGAGGACAGCCTCGACATGAGCAAGCCCGAGAGCCAGCGCAACAAAGCGATAATAGAGGTGCTGTTCTCGTGCGGACTGCGTGTAAGCGAGCTTGTCAGCCTGAGACTGTCGAACCTTTACATAGAGGAAAAATTTATCAGAGTCTTGGGAAAAGGCAGCAAGGAGCGTCTCGTGCCAATATCAGACAAGGCAATCCACGAGCTGCAGCTCTGGTTTACAGACCGCTGCCATCTCGACATCAAAAAAGGAGAGGAAGACTATGTGTTTCTGAATCGCCGTGGCAGCCACCTTACGAGAGTCATGATTTTGATAATGATAAAGCGGCAGGCTGAGGAGGCGGGAATAAAAAAAACAATCTCGCCCAATACCCTCCGCCACTCGTTTGCCACTGCATTGCTGAAAGGCGGCGCCGACCTGAGATTCATTCAGGCTCTGCTCGGACATGAGGACATTGGGACAACCGAGATATATACTCATATAGACTCCACTATGCTAAGAAACGAGATACTGGAGCATCATCCGAGAAATATGAGGAAAAAAGCCTCTCACCCAACCCCTCCCCAAGAGGGAGGGGAGTAATTAGCTTTGATGAATGATACAACCCATCCCCCAATCTTGGCCGGCCGCCGCTTTGGGATTAAAGAATGTTAAATCACGAACTGCATGTAGCAATTTATCATATTAAAACGTCATATATAAGGTTTTGGAGCTGACGAGTTGACGAGAAAACAAGTTGACGAGTCCGCCTCCACCATCAAACAGGACAACAAACAACCCGTTTACTTGTCAACCCGTTTACTTGTCAACCCGTTTACTTGTCAACCCGTTTACTTGTCAACTCGTTTACTTGTCAACCCGTTTACTTGTCAACCCGTTTACTTGTCAACTTAAATTTTAATTATATACATTATGACATTAAGAAAACTTTTGTTGCTGGCCGTGACCTTCATCGCCGGCATTTCACAGGCTCAGATGCAGATGCCGCCCATTCCGCTCGACACTGCGGTAAGGATCGGCAAGCTCGACAACGGACTCACCTACTACATCCGTTACAACAACTGGCCTGAGCATCGCGCAAACTTCTACATCGCACAAAAGGTTGGCTCTATTCAGGAAGAGGAGAGCCAGCGCGGTCTGGCACACTTCCTCGAGCACATGTGCTTCAACGGCACCGACAACTTTAAGGGCAACGACCTCATACGCTATTGCGAGTCGATCGGCGTACAGTTTGGCGGCGACCTGAATGCCTACACCAGCATCGACCAGACAGTGTACAACATCGACAACGTTCCTACAACACGCCAAAGCTCTCTCGACTCTTGTCTGCTCATTCTCCGTGACTGGGCTGACGGGCTTACTCTCGACCCTGAGGAGATTGACAAGGAGCGCGGCGTAATTCACGAGGAATGGCGACTGAGAACAAGCGCAAGCTCACGCCTGTTCGAGCGCAACCTTGAGAAACTCTACCCCGGCTCAAAATATGGCAAGCGCTACCCTATCGGCCTCATGTCTGTAATCGACAACTTTGAGCCAAAGGAGCTTCGCGACTACTACGAGAAATGGTATCACCCGCAAAATCAGGGTATCATCGTAGTCGGCGACATTGACGTTGACCACACAGAGGCAATGATTAAAAAACTCTTCGGCCCCATGCAGAACCCGGAGAATGCCGCTCCTATCGTAGACGAGCTGGTTCCGGACAATGCAGAGCCAATCGTAATCATTGACAAGGACAAGGAATATCAGTCGCACGACGTAGACATCATGTTCAAGCACGACGCATTCCCTGACTCTTTGAAGCAGACTCCAAACTACCTGATGTTCAACTATATGAAGCAGGCAGCCACAACCATGCTCAACAGCCGCTACAGCGAGGCTGTCCAGAAGGCAGACTGTCCATACGTTAGCGCGTCAGCCTACGACGGAAACTACATCTTTGCCAAGACCAAGGATGCCTTCACTATAAGCGTGTCGCCAAAAGACATGTCACAGATAGAGCCTGCCGTAAAAGCAGCTCTCATAGAGGCACGCAAGGCTGCGGAGTTCGGATTTACCGCTACAGAGTACTCACGTTTCAAGGAGAGCATGCTCAGCGCCTACGACAAGATGTACAGCAACAAGGACAAGCGCTACAGCCGTCAGTTCTACAACGAGTGCAAGGGACATTTCCTCTCTAACGAGCCAATGCCCTCGATAGACTACACCTACGAGATGATGAAGCAGATTATCCCTGCCATCCCGTTGGAATACGTCAACGGCTTCATGTCTGAGCTGCTGCCAAAGAACGACAGCAACTTGGTCATAATCAACTTCAACAACGAGAAGGATGGCAACGTTTATCCGACAGAGGCTGGACTTCTCAACGCTGTTAAGGCCGCACGCGCAGAGCAGATCGAGGCCTTCGTCGACAATGTGAAGAATGAGCCTCTGATTGCCAAGATGCCTAAGGCAGGCAAGATTAAGAAAGAGGAGCGCAACGAAAAGTTCGGCTACACTAAGCTCACGCTCTCTAACGGCGCTACCGTGATACTGAAGAAGACCGACTACAAGAAAGATCAGGTTATACTCTCTGGCGAGGGCAAGGGCGGAAGCTCTCTCTATCCTGTCAGCGAGCTTACAAACCTCGACGCATTCGACCAGGTTATCGGCTACAGCGGCCTGGGCAACTTCTCAAGCACAGAGCTTGGCAAGGTATTGGCTGGCAAGATCGCCAATGTAGACCTCACTCTGGGTGGTATGACCACATCTGTAAGCGGAAGCTCTACTCCTAAGGATGTTGAGACCATGCTTCAGATGAACTACCTCTACTTCACCAATATCAACAAAGACGAAGACGCTTTCAAGAGTCTCATCAGCACATACGAGACACAGCTGAAGAACCGTGAGTTGTCACCAGACATTGCTTTCAGCGACTCTGTATTAGCGACTTACTATCAGCACAACCCACGTCTGAAGCCAATGTTGCTTGAGGATGTAAAGAACATCAACTACGACCGCATCCTTCAGATTGCAAAGGAGCGCACAGCGAACGCTGCTGCCTGGACATTCACCATCATCGGTAACTACGACGAGGAGACTATCCGTCCACTTATCTGCCAGTACATCGCTTCTCTGCCTGCAAAGGGCAAGGTTGTAAACGGCAAGCGCATCGCATTCCTTGCAAAGGGTACCGTAGACAACACCTTCACACGCAAGATGGAGACTCCAAAGGCAAGAATGCAGTATATGTGGCACAACGACGTAATGCCTTACACTCTTGAGAACCTTGTAAGAGCCGACATCGCCGGACAGGTGCTCGACATGATTTATCTGAAGAAAATCCGTGAGGAAGAGAGCGCAGCTTACTCTGTAGGTGCAAGAGGAATGTCTCAGATTAATGACGACAAGACTCACGAGATCATGATTTACGCCATCTGCCCTGTTAAGCCAGAGAAGAAGGACATAGCCGTTAAGATTCTTGAAGGCGAGGTTAAGGCCATGGAGACAGCATGCGACGCGTCAATGGTCACAAAGGTTAAGGAGCTTATGCTGAAGCAGGCAGACGACGCGGCAAAGAGCAACGGCTACTGGCTCAACGTAGTCAACGAATGGAACAAATTCGGAATTGACAAGCACACAGACTACAAGAAGACCATAGAGGCTCAGACTCCGGAGACCATAATGCAGTTCATGAAAGAGTTCAACGCAAAGAGCAGCCGCCTGTCGGTATGCATGATGCCGGCAGAATAGCAAATCTGCCCGGACAGACGTAAAAAAAGAGGATGCGGCTCAAAGCAAAATGTTTTGCCGCATCCTCTTTTTTTATTGGCAATATATCTCATAATCTCTATTTACATGACACGCCATTCTCGTATAAAAATTCCGGAGCAAAGCCAATTTCATTATTCCAGTCAATGGAGAACGGGTCAATGGTGAAATTCTTAAAGTAGTCTTTATCTTTCAGCTTGCCACATACCCCTTTATCTAACAATGTCGAGAAATCAAACGTTTTCTTTTCTCCATTGTTAAAGAGAATGACCAAAGTATAGCCATCCAGGTACTCAGCCTGTGTTACAGTCAATATCTTATCCATATCCGATATTATTTAAGTGGATCAATCTTTACTGGCGACTCATATCTCGTCAGTCTTACCCAATTCTCAAGCAATTCTTCTTTATGAAGATCCAACCATTCGTATACGAGGTTTAGGGCACGTCTTGGAAGACTGCCTGTTATTATACCGTCCTTTATCGTAATGATTGCCTTATACTGTTCATACCACACATGAAAATGCGGCGGGTTATGCTCATTCATATACATATAAATGATTATTCCGTAAAATCTACTTATTTCAGGCATAATACTATTTTTTATTTTCTGCAAAAAAACAACTTTTTTTTATATTATCCAAACATATTACAAAAATTAACTTGGCTCATCCAATATTTGGAGTGATGCTTACGGTTCGGCAAAAATACTGGGGATAAACGCAAACAATGCGGGCTGAAAGCCCAAAAAGCACATAGCCCAGGGCAGAGCGAAGCGGCACCCTGGGTTAACAATATGGGCATAAGAGATGCGCCCTGACTGCTTACTGATGAGCTTGCGAATAAAGGGCAAAGGCGTAAAATCAACATAATAACCTCTTGTCAATCAATGCCTTTGCCCTTACAGGGCGCATAATCCATTATGAAACTATAATCCCAGGGCGATGCCCTGGGATATGCGCTTTTTGGGCTTTCAGCCCGCAAATTCATCAGCAAGCAACTTGTCTACCCGTCAACTTGTCTACTCGTCTACTGAAAAAATTACCTGATAAACAGCAGCTCACGGTATTTGGGCAGTGTCCACAGCTCGTCGGCGACAATCAGTTCGAGCTTGTCGATGTGGTAGCGTATCTCGTCCAACTTTGGCTCCACGCTGTCGTGGTAAGCTACCGCCTTATCGTGTTCGGTCTCAATCTTGTTGGCAATTTTTCTGGCATCCACAAGCTCCTCGACGAGAGTCTCTATTTTCTGGGTGCGCCCGGCAATCTCGCGCACAATCTTCACATTGCGTGCGGTAAGAGAGCGTCCCTCCTCCTCTCCGAATATTCTCATCATGCCCTCAATGTTTTTGGCGAGCTGGCTCTGGTAATGCGTAGCCACAGGTATGATATGGTTCATGGATAGGTCGCCGAGGACACGCGCCTCAATCTGGATTTTCTTTGTGTAGGTCTCCCATTTCACCTCGTTGCGCGCCTCCAGCTCTTTCTTTGTCATCACGCCAAGGCTCTCGAACATACTTACGCTCCCGGCATCGAGATACCGTTCGAAGATGACGGGGCATGATGTCTCTGTGTCGAGTCCGCGGCGTGCGGCTTCCGCCTTCCACTCCTCGCTGTATCCGTTGCCGTCGAAGCGTATCGGCTTGCATGTGCGGATGTCCTCGCGGAGAATGTCTATTATGGCGTGGAATGTGGCGTTGTGCTCGGAATGCTCAAAGTCTTTTGCAGTCTCGGCTATGCGTGCGTCCACACGCTTCTTGAAGCTGACGAGAGCCTCTGCCACGGCAGAGTTCAGCGCTATCATGCCACTTGCGCAGTTTGCCTCTGAGCCTACGGCGCGGAACTCAAAGCGGTTGCCCGTGAATGCGAACGGCGACGTGCGGTTGCGGTCGGTATTGTCAATGAGCAGTTCGGGAATTTCGGGAATATCGAGTTTCATACCCTGTTTTCCGTCCATGGAGAACAGATTGTCCTTGTCAGCCTTCTCGATATGGTCAAGCAGTTCGGAGAGCTGTGAGCCGAGGAATGAGCTGATGATGGCAGGCGGGGCCTCGTTTGCGCCAAGGCGGTGTGCGTTGGTGGCGCTCATAATAGACGCTTTCAGCAAACCGTTGTGGCGGTATACGCCCATAAGCGTCTCTACGATGAACACTACGAAACGCAGTGTGTCCTCGGGAGTCTTGCCCGGAGCGTGAAGCAGAATGCCCGTGTCGGTGGAGAGGCTCCAGTTGTTGTGCTTTCCCGAGCCGTTGATGCCGTCGAACGGCTTCTCGTGGAGCAGTGCGCGGAAACCGTGCTTGCGCGCCACCTTTTTCATAAGGCTCATAAGCAGCATGTTGTGGTCAACGGCAAGGTTTGTCTCCTCAAATATTGGCGCCACCTCAAACTGGTTTGGCGCCACCTCGTTGTGGCGTGTCTTGCATGGTATGCCAAGCTCCATAGCCTGTATCTCAAGGTCTTTCATGAAAGCCTGCACACGCTCGGGAATGGTTCCGAAATAGTGGTCGTCCATCTGCTGGTTTTTTGCCGAGTCGTGCCCCATGAGTGTGCGTCCTGTCAGCACAAGGTCGGGACGCGCCGAGTACAGGCTCTCGTCAACGAGGAAGTATTCCTGCTCCCATCCGAGGTTGCTCTGAACCTTCCTCACGTCAGGATAGAAATAGTGGCAAACCTCTGTCGCCGCGACGTTTACAGCATGCAGTGCCCTTAAAAGCGGAGCCTTGTAGTCGAGAGCCTCGCCGGTATATGAAATAAAGACCGTCGGGATGCAAAGAGTGTCATCAATGATAAATATCGGCGATGTGGGATCCCAGGCCGAATATCCGCGCGCCTCGAAAGTGTTTCTTATGCCGCCAGAAGGGAAGCTCGACGCATCGGGCTCCTGCTGTACGAGCAGCTTTCCGGAGAACTCCTCTATCATTCCGCCCTTGCCGTCGTGCTCTATGAAGGCGTCGTGCTTCTCGGCCGTACCCTCCGTAAGCGGCTGGAACCAGTGGGTGTAGTGAGTGACGCCATTCTCGTCAGCCCATTGCTTGATGCCCTTTGCCACAGCGTCGGCAATGGAGCGGTCGAGGGTAGAGCCATTGTCGATGACATCGATAAGTTTCTCATAGACATCGCGCGGAAGATACTTGTACATTTTGTGGCGGTTGAAAACGTTTTTGCCATAATACTCAGAAGGACGTTCCTCCGGCACCGTTACGTCGAGCGGCTTTTTCTTGAAAGCCTCGGCCACAACCTCAAATCTTAAATTCGCCATAGTTGTCTTAAAAAAGGGCTCTATAAATTAGCTGTACGAAAAGCATGCC
This sequence comes from uncultured Prevotella sp., assembly GCA_902477645.1. Classification (GTDB taxonomy): domain Bacteria; phylum Bacteroidota; class Bacteroidia; order Bacteroidales; family Bacteroidaceae; genus Prevotella. The sequence continues at coordinate 8,204 of CABSIA010000112.1, forward strand.
CCTTTATTAATAATTTAGTCTCTTGACGGTGGTAATTTATAGTAACCCCCCTTTCTGTTTTGCCGCCTCCCCCCACATCCGGTTATGGAGGCGGTTGTGTTGTTGTGTTTATGTTGTTGTGTTTATGTTGTTGTGTTGTTTCTAAAGACGTGCCATTCTGTCCATTGCCTCAACGACGTCTTCCCTGTTGCCAAATGCTGTCAGTCTGAAATATCCCTCGCCGCTTGGTCCAAATCCCACTCCTGGTGTGCATACAATTCCGAGCGCATACAGCATCTTGTCGAAGAATTTCCAACTTGGCAGGTTGCCGGGAGTCTTCACCCACAGATATGGCGCGTTCTTTCCTCCATACACCTTGTATCCCAGTTTAGAGAGTGTGCCGTACATTATCTTTGCATTGCCCATATAGTAGTCAATAGTCTCTCTCACCTGCTGTTTGCCCTCAGGTGTGTATATCGCCTCGGCAGCCCTCTGGCTTATGTAGCTTGTGCCGTTGAACTTTGTGCTTTGCCTGCGGTCCCATATATGGTTAAGCCCCACTCTCCTTGAGCCGTCAATAGTTATGGCCGTCAGTTCCTTTGGAATAACCGTATATCCGCATCTCACGCCGGTGAAGCCCGCCGTCTTCGAGTAGCTTCTGAACTCTATGGCAACCTTCCGTGCCCCCTTTATCTCGTATATTGAGTGCGGAATGCCGGGGTCTTGTATATAAGCCTCGTATGCCGCGTCATAGAATATTATGGCATCGTTGCGTATGGCGTAGCTCACCCATTTACGCAGCTCCTCCTTAGTGAGCACAGTTCCCGTAGGGTTGTTGGGATAGCACAGGTATATCATGTCGACACGGCGGGCGGGCAGCTCCGGCACGAAATTGTTTTCGGCCGTGCAGGGAAAGTATGTCACGTTGCTCCACTTCCCCGTCTCATCCATGAAGCCGGCTCTGCCAATCATCACATTTGAGTCGATATATACAGGATATATAGGATCGGTGACACCGATAGAGTTGTCCCATCTTACAATTTCCTGTATGTTTCCCGTATCGCTTTTTGCGCCGTCGTTTATGAAAATCTCGTTTGTGTCAAGATGTATGCCCCGTGGCGCGTAGTCGTTCTTTATTATGGCCTCGCGCAGGAAGTCATAGCCCCTCTCGGGTCCATATCCGCGGAACGTAGCCTTTGACGCCATCTCGTCAACAGCCTTGTGCATGGCATTTACGACTGCCGGACACAACGGGCGTGTCACGTCTCCTATACCCAGACTGATAACTCTCTCACCGTGTTTCGCCACCTTGTATGCGTTTACCTTCTTGGCAATGTCTGCAAACAGATAGCTGTCCGAGAGCTTCAGGAAATGCTCGTTTACTAATGCCATGTTCTTTTCCTTTCTTTTATGGTTGTTTTTGTTTCATAGTTCTATATCTCCCTCAAAGACAAACGCCGCAGGCCCCGTCATATATACGTGGTTGTCGGTCTCGCTCCATTCTATCTCGAGAGTTCCCCCGTCCATCACTATTTTGCTTTTCCTGCCGGCCCTGCCCGTCGTGGCTGCGGCCACCGCAGTGGCGCATGCCCCGGTGCCGCACGCCATCGTCACGCCGCTGCCCCGTTCCCATACCCTTGTCCGTATGCCGCCGTCGGCCATGACCTCCGCAAACTCTATGTTGCACCGTTGCGGAAATGCGGGATGCCTCTCCAGCACGCTTCCATATCTGGCAATGTCTAAGCTGCTGATGTCGTCTGTGAATATCACGTAGTGCGGGTTTCCCATCGACACAAATGTGCCCTTGAAGCTTCTTGCATCCGCCGTCAGGCACT
>CABSIA010000113.1 GCA_902477645.1 uncultured Prevotella sp.
GGAGGCTGAAATTACTGTACTCGGCCCTGCCCGACAGTTTGCGCCGCCGTGAATATACGCATTTTCCGAGAAAGGTCCTGGCACGGGTGGCATGAATGGGTATCGGGGGCAGCTGTCCGCTGAAAATCAGGGCGTTGAACTCGCCGAACTTGCGCTCGGCATATTCTCTTGTGGGTATCATAGGGACGGGGTCTGCTTTATGTCGGCCCGCAAGGACTGGTAGTCGTCGGAACAATATCTGCGGGCAACTGCCAGGGCCACGACAAGCGACAGGACTGACGCCGACATCGCCGCTACAGCCAGCACCACACTGACGGCCACGGCCTGCCATATTCCCACTCCGCCCATGAGCAGCCCCCACACCAATGCGGGCGACGCGCTTGCCATGGCGTATGCCATGACACGGGCACAGGGAACTATGTTTGCCTCGAGCGCGCGGCGCACGAAGTAGCTCACGGCCTGCCGGTGTGTGGCTCCGTTGCCCAAAAGGTAGTCGTACAGCTGGCGGTGGTTCTCAAGCCCCACATAGTAGGCATGCAGGGCCTTGGCGTCGCACACGGCCATGGCTCCTGTCAGCACGCCGGCCACAGGCATAGACAAGCTTGCCGCCAGAGGCGAGTCCGCACCCAGAACAAGGAACAGCACGTAGAGGCCTGTGAGCAGGGTTGACGTAACCATGCCTGCGGCGACGGGAATATAGAAACGCCGGAGGCTAAGACGCGAGCGCCTGACGGCATACAGGGCTCCGGCAAGCGGCACTGCCACCATAGTCAAGGCGTTGAGCCACAAGGCGCCGCAGCTGACGACGAGATACAGCAAACCGCCAACTGTGCCCATCGTAACGGCCATTCTGACAAACGACGCTAACACAATGTCCATTATCCTGAGACGGAACTTGAACATCACATACAGCGGCAATGCCAACAGCAGCAAGCCCAACACGAGGCCTGATATTGTAATCTTTATCATTTCCGGATATTCTAATATAATTCTACTTTTTTATCGCAGCCCACGTAGTCGCCACGCTCTGTAACGACGACTGCCCAACCTTTCAGGGCCATTGTCCGCAACGCTGCCGACATGCGGTCGTCGGCCTCGTCTACAGGAGAGTCTACAACCAACAGCCTTCCGCCCATAGCCGCACAGACTGCCATCAGAACCACCCTGAGCAAAACCTTATCAGCGGCTGAGGTGTCACTGTCAAGAAAAAACTCGTCTACACCAAGAGCAGCCATCTCGTCAGCTACATTCTTGCGCGTGCATGCCTTTCCCCTCGACTCTGATATCTCGATCATGGCATTTACAATGTCCGACACTTTCTTCAAAGGGAAGTCTACGTTTTGCGGAGCGGATGCCGCCATCTTTCTGAAATAAGGCGCGGAGCCTGCCGTGACGGGCTCGCCGTCTATGGTGACGTAGCCCTTGCTGACAGGCTGCCTGCCGAGGACGGCGTTGACAAGCATCGTCTTTCCCGAGCCCCCGGCTCCAATCACGGCCAATATCTCGCCCGGCCTGACCACAAACGACAGCGGCTGTCTGCCGCCGGATATGACAACGTTCTTGAATTCCAGCATCCTAATACTATAAATCGTTAATTATCCTGTTTATTGTATCAAGCATCATTGGTAACTTATGCTTTACCACATCAAAAACAATGGCTTCGTCTATGTCGAAATAATGATGAGCTATAATATCACGAATGCCCATAACGCCTCTCCAGTCTACTTCTGGATATTTGACCAACAACTGTTTATTAGTCATTTTATCTATACCTTTTATGCTCTCTCCGATAGCTAAAAGCAACATACAGGTACTCTCCAGACGCTCTGTCCCCGCAGTGTTCAACAGATAACAGTCTGAATTTTCTATAGTTTTAGAATTACCAATTATTCTCTCTATGGTAGCAGCGATCCGCCTTAAAGAATAATACAACAATTCCTCATCAAGCATAGACACCATCCTTTCTAATTTGTTTTAAAAGCACAGGATTCATATTTGCCCGAATACGGACAATATCTACGGTAATTCCCAAAAGAGCCTGTAAGTCTTCCTTAATATGCACCATAGAGAACATATCCGGATGAGTCATCTCTATGCAAATATCCACATCACTGTCTTCTGTATGTTCTCCACGAGCCACAGAGCCGAAGATGCCTATCTTTGTCAGTCCATACTTCTGGGCTGACGAATTCTTATAATCAGACAACAGACTTAATATTTCTGACGTAGATTTCATATCTTATACTTTAATTCTGAGGGCAAATATAGAAAAACTTTCCCACACCACCAAACATCAACTGTAAAAACTTGTCATTTATTTCTACAGGCAGACGGTTTCTTTCTCCTGCCGATGTGTTATCTCGTATTTTTATTGTAAATTTGCACCCGTTAAAAAATATATAACCTCAAGACCTGTAAAATATATGGACAACAACTATATCCTGCCGGCAGAATGGGAACAGCAAGACTGCGTACAGCTGACGTGGCCGCATGCCGGTACAGACTGGAAGCCTTATCTGGCCGACATCGACAGAATGTTTGTGGAAATGGCCGCCGCAATAGCTGAACGTGAGAGACTTATCATAGCCACGCCACATCCAGAGGATGTAAAAACCAGGCTTCAGAACCGTTTGTCGGAACAGGGCATGGCAAACACAACAATAGCCCGGTGCGACTCAAACGACACATGGGCGCGCGACCATGCCCCCATAACTTTGAGGAACACCAACGACGGCAGCCTGCTGATGCTCGACTTTAAGTTCAACGGATGGGGCGGGAAGTTTGAGGCGGCAAAAGACAACGAGATAGGCAGAAAACTGCATGAGGCTGGAGTGCTGAGGGCCGACATTGAGGACAATCTCGACTTCGTGCTCGAAGGCGGAGCTATAGAGAGCGACGGAAAGGGAACTGTTTTCACAACATCCCAATGCCTGCTTGCGCCAAACCGTAATCAGCCGCTTGACCGACAGGGAATAGAAAAAGAGCTGTTGAGAAGACTCAGGGCTAAAAGAATAGTCTGGATAGACCACGGCAACCTCATCGGAGACGATACCGACGGGCATATTGACACAATTGTACGTGTGGCACCCGACGACACTCTGCTATATGTCGGATGCAACGACAGCAGCGATGAACAGTACGACGACCTGAAGGCCTTGGAAAGCCAGCTTCAGACGCTGAGAACCGGGAGCGGAAAACCTTACCGCCTACTTGAGCTGCCCTCGCCTGCCCCAATATATGACGACGGCGAGAGGCTGCCCGCAACATACGCCAACTTTCTGATAATCAACGGTGCCGTTATATTCCCGACATATCAGCAACCGGATAACGACACAAAGGCAGAGGACGTTATCAAAGAGGCTTTCCCCGGATATGACACCGTCGGCATTGATGCCCGCACAGCCATACGGCAGCATGGCTCCATACACTGCCTGACCATGCAATACCCTAAAGGGCTTTAGAATAATTATAAAAACACTACTATAATGAAAGAACTGAAAATCGGATTTCTGCAACAGCACAACATCGCAGACCAGAGAACAAACATAACCAGGCTTGCCGAGGGCATAGCGGACTTGGCAAAAAGAGGAGCACAGCTGATTGTACTGCAGGAGCTGCACAACGGATTATATTTCTGCCAGACAGAAAACGTCAGTTTGTTCGACCTTGCCGAGCCTATACCCGGCCCCTCTACCGACTTCTATGGTGAGCTTGCCCGAATGTACGGTGTGGTGATAGTGACATCGCTTTTCGAGCGGCGCGCGGCAGGACTATACCACAACACGGCTGTCGTAATAGAGAAAGACGGAACCATTGCCGGCAAATACCGGAAAATGCACATACCCGACGACCCCGCATACTACGAGAAATTCTACTTTACTCCCGGCGACTTAGGCTTCCACCCTATCAATACAAGCGTGGGCAAACTTGGCGTACTTGTTTGTTGGGACCAGTGGTACCCCGAGGCTGCCCGGCTGATGGCCTTGCAAGGGGCGGAAATGCTTATCTATCCCACAGCCATAGGCTACGAGAGCAGCGACACACCAGAGGAGCAGCAGCGGCAGCGTGAGGCATGGACAACCGTGCAGAGAGGACATGCCGTAGCGAACGGACTGCCTGTCGTCTCCGTAAACCGTGTGGGATATGAGCCAGACCCGAGCGGACAAACCAACGGCATACAATTTTGGGGAAGCAGCATGGTTGTAGGGCCACAGGGCGAACTGCTGTACAGGGCATCGGAGAACGAGGAGGAAAGCGTAATCATGAGCGTTGACCTTGAGCACAGCGAGCATGTAAGACGATGGTGGCCTTTCCTGCGCGACCGCCGTACCGACGCATACGGCGATATCACCCGCAGATTTATAGATTAAAACAACTTTATTGTAGGGCAGTTACACGTAACGGCCCTACAAATGTTTCTTCATAACGCTGTCAAACAGTCCCTGACAGGCATCCTCAAGAAGCTCAATTACAAGCTCAAAACCACGGTCGCCACCATAATATGGATCTGGGACAACATAATGTCCGGGATGCGATGTGGCAAAATCTGTCATCATGCAGACTTTATCCTTGTCACTCTCTGCAGGAGCCATGCCTGTCACCTCGTAATAGTTTTCCCTGTCCATAACAACGATATAGTCGAAATCGGCAAAATCTTTTTTGCATATCTGCCGTGCACGGGTAGAGAAATCATAGCCATGGTCGGCACCGTGGCTCCTCATCCTCCTGTCAGGCAGCTCGCCCACATGCCACGGCCCTATGCCTGCCGAGTCTATGCGGAACATGCGGCTGGCATTATTGCAGTCAACGATATGCTGCATTATGCCCTCTGCAGCCGGAGAGCGGCAAATGTTTCCGAGACACACGAACAATATTGATGTCGGCTTGTTTTCTGAGTTTTGTTTATTCATCGTTTACTTATATTTAGATATGCAAAGGTAGCAATTAAATCAAAAATACTCACAGCTTTTAGCAAATTTTCCCATCGCCCGACATATTAAATTTATCACAAAAGTTGCAAAACCGGAAAAAAACATTTATATTTGCAGGCAGATTTGAACATTTTTATTCAACGATTTGAACATTTAGAATACAACTTTTGAACATTTCACAAAATCATGTTTGTACGTGCTGAATATCAAGAAGTTAAAGACAGACTTGAAGAACCAAGAATGTTTATTCAAGTAATATCAGGACCTCGACAAGTAGGAAAATCTACATTGGTAGAACAAATATTGGACAAGACAACCTTGCCTTTCAATAGTTATTCTGCCGATGCAGAACTCAATGTGAGCCAATCGTGGATAAGTAATGTTTGGGATGCAGCAAGAAACGAAATGGATTATCGCCAGGAATCAGAACGAATCCTGGTTATAGACGAGATACAGAAGATTGGCAACTGGAGTGAAGTAGTGAAGAAAGAATGGGATCGTGACACAAAGGAGAAAAGAAACCTCAAAGTCCTGTTATTGGGATCATCAAGACTCCTTCTTCAACAAGGATTGACGGAATCTTTGGCTGGCAGATTTGAATTGATAAGAATGGGACATTGGAGCTACCGTGAGATGAAAGAAGCTTTTGGGTGGACACTCGACCAATATATATATTACGGTGGTTATCCAGGCACCGCTCCATTAGTGTCAAACGAAATAAGATGGAAACGCTATGTTAAAGATTCGCTTATAGAAGCAGCTCTGTCTAATGATGTATTGGCTACAACCAACGTGTATAAACCAGCCCTTTTGAAACGTCTTTTTGAATTGGGCTGTTTCTATTCGGGGGAACTGTTATCTCTGACCAAGATGATGGGGCAGTTGCAAGACAAGGGAAACGTTACAACCTTAGCAAATTATATACAAGTATTAGATGAGTGCCATCTATTGGCTGGTTTGCAAAAATACTCTGGCGACAATGCCAGAAGATACGCCTCTGTACCAAAATACCAGGTGTACAACAATGCTTTGATGAATGTCTATGCCACATCTTCATTTGAGGAGCAGCGTCTTGACTTAGAAAAATGGGGACGATTGGTGGAGTCGGCCATAGGCTCACATTTGCTGAATTATGCAGATAAACTGGGTTACAAAGTATATTATTGGCGCGACAAAAACAACGAGGTTGACTTTATTATTGAGCGAAACCATAAGGTTTGGGCAATTGAGGTGAAGAGTGGCAAGCGGAGCATGAACAAAGGTTTGGGCTTGTTCAGGGAAGCCTTTCATCCCTATCGCGCATTTGTCGTAGGCACAGACGGAATTTCTGTTGAAGATTTTCTATCTGCCGACCTTGACGCATTCTTCTCTTAGGATATTGTCATTATATATAGAAGAACATCAATATCATAAAACAATTGCCGTAACTCTCATTTGAGAATTACGGCAACTTTTTGCTGGGTGCCCGGTGGGACTCGAACCCACGACATTCAGAACCACAATCTGACGCTCTAACCAACTGAACTACGGGCACCATATCTGCCATTTCTTTTAAGCGGTGCAAAGGTACGGGAAATATTTGAATCTACCAAATAATTCCCGCACTTTTTTCGAAATTCCGTTTATTTTGCAGGAGTTGCAGGTGCCTTAGTAGCAGCAGGAGCTGCTTTTTGAGCATCGGCAGCCTTTGGAGCCGCTTGCTGGCTGGCACCGAAGCCCTGTGTATTTGTGGCATTTGTAGTCTGGTTCTGTGTCGCAGCCTGCTCCATTACGCTCTGCTCAGAAGAGGCTGTAGGAGCAACATAAGCACAGACAACACTGAAAACAACCATAAGGGCAGCGAGAGTCCAAGTTGTTTTTTCCACGAAATCGGTAGTCTTGCGTACACCCATAATGGCGTTAGACGATGAGAAATTAGAAGAGAGTCCGCCTCCCTTTGACTCCTGAATGAGCACGATGCCGATCATAAGCAAAGCCACTATAACAATCAGGACAACGAATAATGTGTAAACCATTTTTTTTTACTTATTTGTTTTGTTATTTATTATCAGTTTTTCTAAGAAACGTATTTGGTCTGCAAAGTAAGCATTTTTTTTTGGATAATTCAAATTTAATTGGTTAATTATTTCAAGAGCTTTTGAATATCTGCCCTGTTTTATGTAAATTTTAGCCAAAGTCTCGGTAAAATATCCATTTTCGGTGGCTTTTTCGTCATTATCTTCCTCTTCCTCGACAACCGGCACATATTCCGGATCTGCCTTCAGCTGGATTTTCCCACCTTCATTGAATATGAAATTATCTATCAAATCGTGACCTTTCAATTGCGGTGCTGGAGTGCCTTGGCTGTCATCATCCGACTCAATTTCAAGCAGATAAGAAACGTAGTCGATTGCCGCGTCAGCCGGTGTCGGCTTTCTTTTCTTTGACTTATCCTCAGGCTCGTCGGCAGGAATGGTTTCAAGAAAGTTGTCGATTAGCGAGATTGTACGGTCGCCCTCAGCCTGTGAGGCCTTTGCCGCATTGACAGTTTTTCGTGGAGCAAGTTTATAGTGGGCAGCCTCAACTAGATTGAAAAGAACTTTACGGTCGGTGATATATATAGCCGAGCGGCGGAGTTCCTCATCAAACGATGGATCGTGAAGCAGATAGAGGTTTTGCAACAGCAAGAGGCGGGCTGTCTGATAATACGGATATTGCGCAAGCAGGCACCGGAGATCGTAAAGGGTCTCCTTGTCCATGTTTTCCGGATGTTTTATCAATTGCGCTAAATCCATATTGCCTGCTCGTATTCTGTGTTTTTACCAGTTGGCCACCGTTGCGTTGAATATCTGGTCGGTAAGCTCTTTCACCATCTGCGTAACGAGTTCTTCCTGCACGGCATTGAGGCTCTGCGTGGTCTCGTATGACGATGATGCCGTGAATTGTCTCTCGAAATCCTCTGAGTGGTTGGTATTGTTTACAAATCTGACATTGACGGTTATAGACAATTCGGTCTGTGCGGAATATCCTTCTGCCGACACCGACTTGTTTCGCTGAGAATACTGCGTAATCTCACCCTCTATCACGAGGTCACCTCCACGCTTCACCTGCTGCAGCTTGGTGTGGTTGGCAAACGCGTCTTTCAGCTCGTTGTTGAACATCGGCGCCATAGGTCCCCAGATGTAAGTGCTGCGGTTCGGGAAATCAGAAATGCGTATGGTCTTCACCTTCGAATAGTCGATGCTCGCCATATTGAACTTATACGACACGGAACATGCCGCCACCAGCGCCACAACAGCCATTGCGACAAGGGCTACCGATAGTATTGTTATTTTTCTGTGCAGCATATCATTCATTCTCATTGGTGTTTTCAAGTCCATATTGCTTCAACCGCCTGTAGAGTGTGCGGTCGCTTATTCCGAGCTCGGCAGCGGCAAGGCGGCGGTTTCCTCCGTTACGCTCCAGTGCCTTCTCTATCATCTGTTTGCTTATATCTCTCAGATTCAGCGAGTCGGCAGCAACCGCATTGTCGTTTTCAGATGTAATCTCCTCGGCATCAACAAAATCTGTCTGCAAACGTTCCTGACGGTATGATTTGTCGACGTATGCTATCTGAGGCTGCGATGTTGTGATGTTGTGAGACTGCGAGTGGGGCATGTGTGAGGCATGCGTGTCGTCAATCTGCTTTCTCAAGTTATTGAGGTCTCGCCTCAACTCGCTGACATTTCCACGCAACTCATACAAGATCTTGTACAGAATTTCCCTCTCGCTCTCAAACGAGTGCTTTTCCGAGCCGCCAATCATGGCGAGCTGCATGCTCTCCTGGTCTTGCGGGATATATTTTCTCAGCACCTCCACATCTATCGTGCGCTCCTGACTGAGCACCGACATCTGCTCCGTAATGTTTTTCAGCTGGCGCACGTTTCCGGGCCATTTGTAGTTGAGCATCATCTGTTTGGCATCGTCGGAGAGCACAATCTTCGGCAGGTTGTATTTCTCTGCCATCTGCATGGCGAAGAGACGGAACAGCAGCAGTATGTCGTTGCCTCTGTCGCGCAATGGCGGCATTTGGATAGGAATTGTGTTAAGCCTATAGTAAAGGTCCTCACGGAACCGGCCCTCGGAAATTGCTTTCTGCATATTTACATTCGTAGCCGCAACAATTCTGACATCGGTTTTCATAACCTTCTGCCCTCCGACCTTGATATATTCGCCAGTCTCGAGCACACGCAACAGCCGGGCCTGTGTAGCAATGGGCAATTCTCCCACCTCGTCGAGAAAAATTGTTCCCTTGTTGGCAATTCCGAAATATCCCTCGCTCTCACCGATGGCACCAGTAAACGACCCTTTCTCGTGCCCGAACAGCTCGCTGTCGATAGTGCCTTCGGGTATGGAACCGCAGTTTATGGCAAAATAGCGCTCACGCCTTCTGGGGCTGTTATCGTGGATGACGCGTGGTAAAATCTCTTTTCCCACACCGCTCTCTCCGACAACAAGCACGCTGAGATCTGTAGGCGCCACCTGGAGGGCTACGTCTAAGGCGTGGTTCAACCCGTCGCTGTTACCAACGATGTTGTACCGCTGTTTTATCCTTTGCAGTTCGTCTGTATTCATTTGCTGACAAAATTACAAACTTTTATTGAGAAAAAAGCATTTTTGTTCAAGAAAATTCTTTCGGCCTGCTTATTGCGCACCGCACGGATATGCTGCTAAGAGGCTTTCGGACCCGGTTTTGAAGACTTGCCGAGCTTTATGAACAACAGTCCGATACCTGTCCACACAAGCTCACGCACACGTACTATCAGCGCCACAAATATACCTCCGCTGGCACTTACGCCAAGCTGCGTGGCAGACATCAGGAAGCCGCCTTCCCTGCCCACAAGCTGCAACGGCATAAAGAAAAGCATATTGGCAAACAGCGTTGTGAATGCGATTATCAAAATGCACTGCACGTAGGTTATTCCAGGATTTATGACGAGGAGTATGAAGAAAACCTCAAACGCCGACAATATGCGGCATACCACCTCGAGAATTACAGCCACTACGAAAGATTTCG
>CABSIA010000114.1 GCA_902477645.1 uncultured Prevotella sp.
CACGGTAGAAATACGCTGCAAAAATATGTGGAAAATCGGGAACTGCCAAAAAGCACTCAGAAAGTGTTAAAAATCAAAGAGTATTGAAAATCAAGGCTTTATGTTTGGTTAGTCATAGTAAGTTGTGGTTAGTTATAAGGCTCTAAATACAAAAAGAAAAGCCATTTTGAGGCAAGACTTACCCCTGTCAGGGATATTTATTTCTCAAAACTCGATGTTGATGACAAAGGCGACAGAAATCTTGTCATGGTGGTGCTCATTGCATCCGTCTTTGTCCTGCTTGTGGCTCTGCTCAATTTCACAAATTTCACTCTTGCCGTTACGCCTATGCGCATCCGTGGCATAAACACAAGAAAGGTTATTGGAGCATCTGCGGCATCGCTACGCTGCGGAATGATTATGGAGAACATCTTTTTGGCTGCTGTGGCATTTTCCGTGGCTTACGGACTCGTAGAGCTGTTCCAGACGAGCAGCCGGTGCATGAGCCTTGTCTCGGGCAGTGTGGCATTTTCCAGTCATCCGCTTATTCTTTGCGCCATGGCGCTGTCGGCTGTCGCTATAGGAATTATCTCGGCTGCATATCCTGCCTGGTATGCCACATCGTTTACTCCTGCTCTTGTTCTGAAAGGCTCTTTCGGATTATCTCCTCAGGGCAGGCATTTGCGTATGGTTATGGTATTTGTGCAGTTTATTGTGGCGTTCGTTTTCACAATCTATGTGCTCGTAATGAATAGCCAGAGCCGCTATATATATTCTGCCGACTATGGTTTCAACAAAGACGAGGTCCTGTTTTCTGATGCTATGTCAAGCGAGGGTATGGCGAAGCAACCGGCATTGCGCAACGAGCTGCAGAAACTGCCGTTTGTAGAGAGCGTGGCTTTCGGAAGCAGCAGCCTTGGAATTAGCGATGTGTATATGTCGTGGGGACGTGGCGATGGCGACAAGCACATTAGGTTTTTGGTTATTCCCGTTGACCAGAATTATCTGAAGACAATTGATATAAAAGTTATTGAGGGACGCGACTTCTACGACACCGATACAGCCATGGGCGCCTTCATACTGAACAAGTGCATGATGAAAAAATATAAATGGCTGAGAGTAGGGAAGCCAATATGGACAGAGGGAGAGAGCGCATATCCCATAGTTGGCGTATGTGATAATATCAACATCGTCACTATGCGGCAGGACAATTCTACTGTTGCGGCAGGCTTCATCGTTATGGGGCCCGACATGGCGGGCAGGGGCAACCGAAATCGTACAGCTTTAGTCCGCATAGCCCCAGGCTTCGACAAGATAGAGGCAAAGCGGCAACTGGAAAAGATTATAAGAAAGTTTGAGCCGTCGCAGGCCTGCAGCTTCCATTTCCTCGATAAGAGTTTGGAGAGCACTTATGTTGAGGAGTTCCGTTTTGTCAGTCAGGTAAGGATATTCACACTAATCTGCATACTGATTACCCTTATTGGTGTTTTCTGCCTTACAATGTTCGAGACAGAATGCCGGCGAAAAGAAATTGCCATACGCAAAATTATGGGCAGCACGGTTGGTGAGGCTCTCGCCCTGTTTGCCCGCCGCTATAGTTTGCCGCTCGTTCTCTCGTTCATTGTCGCTGTGCCAATTGGATATTACATCAGCATGAAATGGCTTCAGAACTTTGCCCAGCATACGCCTTTGCACTGGTGGATATTCCCAGTGGCATTTCTTGTGGTGTCTGCAATAGTTCTCGCTACGGTGGTTGTTCAGAGCTGGCGGGTCGCTACGATGAATCCCGCCGAGGGTGTAAAAACGGAGTAACTGGGAGGGCAGGTTTTCAACCTGCCACACAAATAGGCAGTAAATAGGCAGGTTGGAAACCTGCCCTCCCAGTGGTGTTGGCAAATCTGCATATAACGGAATATAGAATAAAGTTTGATAAGTTAATTAGTAAGGGTAATTTCCGTGACGGCAGATTGCCACACCTCTCTTCGTTTGAAAAATAATTGTCAATTATGTTGAGGATTTAAGATTGAATTATTTCAAAATATGTTATAAAAAATACTACTATGCGAAGATTCTTATTTATTTTGATGGCTGTTTTGCTTACCTTGTTTCTGCCTAATCATCTTTGTGCCCAATCGACAATAGAAATTTGCGGAAAGGTCTTAGACAGCAAGACACGCAACGAGTTGCCGGGCGCAACCGTTCAGCTTATGTCTGAAGACAGCACCGTGATAGAAACAAAATCGGCATACAGCGAATCATGGAATGACGACATAGTGATGAAATATGCCGATTATAGTTTTCATGTCGCTAAACATGATGGTGCCTACATCATTAAATGCAGTTTTGCGGGCTACAGAACGAGCTATTTGGATGTCAGGATAGAGAATGTGGGGCGAAGGGATAAAATGCGCCGCCTGCCTCCGATTTTGCTTCGGGAAGAGGCTACGATGCTTGGCGATGTTGCCGTGTCTGCCACCAAGGTTAAGTTCTACTACCGTGGCGATACGGTGGTTTACAATGCCGATGCTTTCGTACTCTCTGAAGGTTCCATGCTCGATGCGCTTGTGCGTCAGTTGCCTGGTGTTGAGATACGGAAGAACGGAGATATTTATCACGACGGCAAGCTCGTAGAGTCGCTCCTGCTCAACGGCAAAGATTTCTTTAAGAGCGACAAGAGCGTCATGCTCGACAACTTGCCGACATATACCGTGAAACAGATTGAGGTCTACGACAAGCAAGGTGAGCGCAGCGAGTTTCTCGGACGAAAAATTCATGATGACAAATCGTATGTAATGGATGTGAAGCTGAAAAAAGAATACTCGATAGGATTTTTGGCAAATGTTGAGGCAGGCGGAGGTATTGCAGGCGGTACATACAGAGGCGAAGACCCTTATCTCGGACGCATTTTTGCCATGCGGTTTACAGACCATTCACGTGTGGCGGTATTTGCAAACGCCAACAATCTTAACGATGACCGGCAGCCGGGACAAGACAGCGGTTGGGAACCCGACAACATGAAGTCGGGAAAAACATCGAGACAGATGGCAGGACTTGACTACAGGATAGACTCCAGAAACAAGAAATGGAGATTGTCGGGAAACGGCGTGTTCTCACATTCCATACTGAAAGACAACGAGAAAACTGACCGCACAAATTTTCTCGGCTCTGGCGACACATACGAGAGAATGGAGAAAAACATTCGCAATAAGAATATTTCGGTCGAAAGCCTAAACGAGTTCAGATACAATGGCAGCTGGGCGCAACTTACTCTGAAGCATCTTCTACAATACAATAAATTCGACCTCCAGAGCGGTACGGAGAGCATGGCGTTTGCTGATACCGTTATAAACAAATATATCTCGAAGGGGCTTAGCCGTGGAAACAATCTTTATACCGAATTAGGAGCAAGAGCGGTTGTGAAATTCAGCGATGCAACAAGCGATCATATTGAACTGAAGGCTGGCGGAAGTCTCAGCAGGGCAACCGATGAGACTTTCAACCGCTACAGTCTTTTCAACGGAATAAGCGAAGTTGCGGCAAAACGTTCAGACCAGTATTTCAACAACACTCCAGACCGTAAGCATTCCCTGTGGGCTGGTGCCAAATACAATTACGAGATTGACGATATAAGCGCGTTAGGGTTGGAGTATATGGTTTCGGTGTCTAAGGAGAAAAAAGGCTCACGTCTGTATCTGCTTGAAAAACTGGATGATTACGAGGATGGCGAAATCGGGTGGCTACCATCTGTAAACGAATACGAGACGGTGCTGGATTTAGGCAATAGCTACAGCCGCACACTCGATGAGGTGCGGAACACGCTGATGCCATACTACGGATTATACAAGCCAACAGCGAACGGATATTGGAGCGCACAGATAAGAATGCCTCTGAAATTTGTCCATTACAATATGAAATATCTGCGTGGAGCTACAGATACTATTATCAGACGGAACACATTGCTGCCTGAGCTGAACAGCACTTACGTGAGCTGGACGAGCAGCGACCGCTCAAAAAACATAGACCTGAGATATTGGCTCAACAGTTATTCTCCTGATTTGCAATATATGGTTGACATACACGATGATACTGACCCGCTGAATATCCGTGAGGGCAATAACGGATTGACAAACAGCTATCGTCACCGTATGGCGTTGTCGGGATGGATAGAGCGGAACAAGAAATATAGATATTCGCTGTCGCTATCAGGGAGTGTCACCGACAATGCAATAGCCATGGGCTACATTTACGATGTTGCCACAGGTGTGCGCACGTATAAGGCTTACAACGTAGACGGTAACTGGGACATTAGCCTAAGCCACAAATTCCGCATGCGTCAGGAACATCTCACCGTAGAGGCAGAGGTTGCGGGCACTCATCTTGAAAATGCCGATATCGTAGGCTCAACTCTGGATGGCATTGTTGGAAAAAGCACGGTCCGTACCGAGAGATTAGACTGCAATATTAACGGCGTTTACACAATGAAGAAAAATAGCGTAAGCGCATTCTTTAAAGGTTGGTGGCGGTATATGCACTCTGCGCGTGAGTCGTTTACGGATATGCATGTGACGAACTTCAACTATGGCATAAGAGGCGTTGTAGCCTTGCCGTTGCAGATGCAGCTCGCCACGGGCTTAACCGTTTACTCACGTCGTGGATACAACGAGTCGTCGCTAAACACAAACGACCTTGTATGGGACGCCCGCCTCTCGTGTCCGATATTGAAAGGCCGCATAGTGCTGATGCTCGACGGTTTTGACATTCTTGGCAATCTGAAGAACGTGAGCTACGACATTAACGGACAAGGACGGACAGAAGTGCGCCGGAACATGCTTCAGCAGTATGCCATGTTGCATGCCCAGTTTAAACTCAGCAAGCAGCCGAAAAAGAATAAATAGAGAAAAATCTTATTGTTTTTCTTTTATATTCCGCTCGTTTAGATAAATTTCTCCCACTCAAGAATACAAATTCATTTGCATTCTCTTCGCTTAATCGAAATTTTGCACTATCTTTGCAAAAAAGATAATTACGGTTATGGAAGCAATTGTAAATTTGGATGGAATATTGTCTTTTATAAATTCGCTGGCTCTTAGCTCACGAAATAAACGTTGGCTTGGAGAAAAGCTTATTGAGGCAAGCGAAGAGGGGCTTGCTAACGAGAAAAGCCTTACGTCAGACATGATAAGCAAACATTTTGGCGTTTGGGATGACAACAGAACTGCCGAAGAAATAATCAGCAGCATTACTGAGTCTCGGATGTCTACAAAAGAACCTTTATCGTTGGATTAATATGGCAAAAAAATATCTTCTCGACAGTAACATCTGTATTTATTTTTTGCGAGGACAGAAAGGCATAGATACTATCATTGAAAAAGTTGGGTGGGAAAATTGTTGTATTTCGCAAATGGCTTATGCAGAATTATTGTACGGTGCAGAATGTAGTAAAAATGTAGTCCGTAATAAACAAGAGGTTATATCTTTCTGTAACGATATTTCTATGCAGAGCATAGATGATGGTGTAGTTGAGGAGTATGCGAAACAAAAAGCTATATTAAGACGAAAAGGCACACCAATTGACGATATGGACATTCTCATCGGTTGCACAGCAATTGTAAATAATTGTGTGATGGTAACGGAGAATGTTAAGCATTTAGGAAAGTTAGAAAATATAACGATAGAGAATTGGATCGAAATGTTTAAATTGAAAATGTGATTTCGTTTCGAAAATATAAAACTGCAACTTAGTTGTTTTTTTAACTAAGTTGCGGTTTTTCTTTTTGTTTACATATCCTTCTCTGCTTCTTTCTGCATTCTTTCCTTTTCATTGAGCTTATACTCTATGACGAATGAGGTGAGCATTCCCAATCCCATACCCACTACGAGGATGAGGTAAGGGTACAACCCCGCATGTTCGAAGTCGACTCCGAGGATATAGTCTACTAATGCTCCAAGTCCCATACCGAGGATGATAAGTCCCAAACGGAGATATGAGTATTTGTTGCCTTTCTTTTCTGCGTCACCAATCAAGAGTTTGGCACGCTCAATATCTACATTGTTCTCGATGAGAAGCTGTCTGATGTCTTTATCTCTATTTTTCTTATTGATTGTAGTCCAACAACCGAAAGCTATTGCTACGATTGGGATGAGCAAAGACATGAAAATTGCAATAATTCCTTCCATAATTCTGAATGTTTTAAATTGTTATTATTCTTTGTTTTTTACTTTCATCTATAAGACCGGTAACCTTGCTGTTTATTACACCGTCATCGGCTGAAAAGTTTTTTACTATCAGACTGATGTAGTACAGCATCGCTACGGCAGGTATCACGGTGCAAACTGTTGACAATGCGCCCTCTGTGGCTGCGAACACATACCTGTACATAAGTAAGCCGAAGGCTACAACTACCAAAGGCAGTGCGAACGAAAAGACTACGGCATGTTTCCAATAGGCAATCTTTTTGCGGCGTTCGGCTCGTCGCACCTCTGCCATTATGTTCTTGCCGATTTTCTCTACTATATGCTGACGCTTCAAAGTCTCGGCAATCAGCATGTCCATTTGTTGTTCATTCATCTCCTTCATTTTCGATAATTTTCTTTAAGCGTTCACGAATTCTGTGCAGTTTCACCAATACGTTTGCCTGGCTCATTCCTGTTTTGTTGGCAATGTCTTTGGTAGGCAATTTGTTGTAATAGTGCAGCTCTATCAGCCGTCGGTCGTCTTCTGGCAACTTTTCCATAGCCTTTTCCATCTTCGATAGCATGTTCTCGTGTTCCTCAGAGTAGTTGCCTTCTGCGGCGGCTTCCGTCTCAGCTATCTGGTCAATGGATTTTGCTCTTCGTCGTTTTTCTTTTTCAAGAATATTGAGCGAAGTATGAGCTGCAATTGCCGAAAGCCATGGACCAAGAGATTGCCCGCTCCAAAATTCAAGATTTTGGTATGACTTTATGAAAGTCTGCTGCGTAATCTCGGCGGCAAGCTCCTCACGGCGTACCAGTCCCAAAGCCTTGGCATACACCATGGCGGAGTATCGGCTTACGATGACCGAAAAACTTTTGGTGTCGCCGCTTCTGATTACTTTATTTACGAGTTCTCTGTCTTCCATTTACTTTCTGTTTACGTAATATAGACAGCTAAACATCGAGATTATTACACTCTGAACAAAAATATTTTTCGGGAAACAAAAAAGAATTACGCAGTAACTATTCAGTCCCCATTCGGCTTTGCCAAAAGGGGACTGAATAGTTACACTTTTTGTTTGAAATTTTAGGTCTTGGGGCAGTTACATCATCGGAACAAGATATTTTGCCATCATATATCCGCCTCCCATGAGCCATGCGAAGAGTATTGCCGCAAGCACGAAAGGCTTTGCGCCGGCTTTTTTGAATTTCTCAATGCTCGTCTCTGCGCCAAGTGCCGTCATTGCCATTGTGAGCAGGAACGTGTCGAAAGTGTTGATAAACGACACGACGCTCTCGGGCAGAAGGTTGAGGCTGTTGAAACAGATTACGACGAGGAAAAGTATGGCAAACCATGGAATGTTGATTTTTCCGCGTCCCATGTTGTCGCTCTCCGGATTGCGGCGTGCCTGACGCGCAACGTCCCAGCTAATGACGAGCAGTACGGGCACAAGCATCATAACACGTATCATTTTCACGATGATGGCATTGTCTGACACGTCTTTACCCATGGCGTTTCCCGCACCCACCACATGAGCCACCTCATGGATTGTGGAGCCAGCATATATACCCATTTCCTGTGGAGTGAGGTCGAATACGCCGGCACGGTAAAGGGCAGGGTAGAGGAACATTGCCGTGGTTCCGAAAATTACGACTGTGGCAACAGCAACGGCTGTCTTGTAGGGCTTTACACGTATCGCCGACTCCGTACCCAATACTGCAGCCGCGCCACAAATTGCGCTGCCTACCGATGTCAGCAATGTTATTCCACGGTCCATTTTCAGCAGCCGCCCTATAAACATTCCGAGAAATATTGTAGACACCACGATAATGGCATCTATGCACACGGCGGCGACGCCTACCTCGGTGATGTTCTGAAGGGTTAGGCGGAAACCGTAAAGTATGATGCCGAACCTGAGCACACGCTTAGAGCAGAATGCAATACCCGGAGTCCAAGTCTCGGGCAGGTTGTTCCTAAGACTGTTGGCATACAGCATGCCAAGAATAATGCCGACAATCATCGGCGAGAATGATAAGGCCTTGACAAAAGCCATGTCGCCAATGTAGAAGGCCGCACAAGCAAAGAGCGTCATCAGCAACACTCCGTGAAGCATACTGCTTCTCTGTTCTGAAATTTTCATTTTTCTTCTTCTTTAAATGATTTTTCTTGTGCAAAGATAATGCAAGTGAGTGGAATGACAAAACAAATGTGAAGTTTTGTTTTGTCATTTCCGAGCGCCGCCTGTCTTATACAAAGATAGTGCAAGTGAGTGGAATGACAAAACAAATCATGTTCTGCTGCCAAAATTTGACACAACAACCGTCGTAGAATTATTTTTCCTGTTAATTTTGATGATATTTCGAAATAAATAAGTATTTTTGTATCAGCATCTTTAAGGATGCTGTTTTCACGTCGGAATAACTAAATAATTACAGGTATGATTTTACATACGGACGAATGGTTGGAGTTGGCAGATGGCAAACGCTATTTGGGCGCTGTTGACAATGAAACGGGGCAGCCTCAGGGATTAGGGATTGTTGCCATTGATGACATGCATTTCTATGCTGGTGAT
Source organism: uncultured Prevotella sp. (assembly GCA_902477645.1). Taxonomy (GTDB): domain Bacteria; phylum Bacteroidota; class Bacteroidia; order Bacteroidales; family Bacteroidaceae; genus Prevotella. Next base: position 8,727 of record CABSIA010000114.1, read on the forward strand.
TTTGTAATGGGTAAACGCCACGGGCGTGGATTTATTATCACCCACGGGCTGGAGGTGAGGGAAGAGCCGGCGTGGATACCAGACAGTTACGAAAACGTTATGGCTACGGCTGAGTTTGACAGTAACGGGCGTGTTGTCCGGTGTGACAGATTAGGGCATTACGAGCCTCGGATGGTGCGCCATGATAGCTGGGCGAAGAGTCAGGACGGGATTTGGGCAGATGATGAGTTTGTGGAGCCTATAGATATTTATGCCCTTCACGATGCGCCTTGGATGTGGTGTGATACAAAATACACTGTAGTGGAGTATTATGATAATCTTCCCTGTGCCTTTCCACGTGTTTATGAGTCGCAGATTTGCGAGGCAAGTCAGGAGGGCGACTATTCGTTCAATGGCAAGGCTTTTGTTACGGTATATGATGACGGCAGCCTGATGTTTTGCGACAGATACGGCCATGTTTTCCGTCTTGCGCCCGAAGGGGAATATCATTACGACGTGATGCGGTATGGAAGAACAATAAAGGAGCGGCGCATTTTCTCTTTGCATATTGCAGAGCATGACGATGAATACGATGACGACGGAAGGTTTGACGCATGGGCTTAAGGTGGGTGCTGCAAATTCCGTCTTAAAAATATAAACAGCAAAATAAGAAAAATATGAAACAAGAGCTTGAAGATAGAATTACCCGTGCCGTTGAGAATTTCATGCAGGGTTATGGCTGCTGCCAGAGTGTTGTTGCGGCGTTTGCCGATTTGTATGGTCTCGATGATACAATGGCGAAGCGCGTGTCGGCAGGCTTCGGAGGCGGAGTCGGCAGGCTTCGGATGATGTGCGGTGCCGTGTCGGCATTAGTTATACTTGCAGGTCTTGACTGCGGACAGACAGAAGGCTCAGACAGGGCAGGCAAGACGGCTTGCTACAAGGTTGTGCAGCAGCTGCTTGCAAAATTCAAGGAGCGCAACGGGTCTGTAATCTGTGCCGAGCTTTTGGGTATTGGCGGTGTTAAGGTGCAGCCTGTCACCTACGTTCCTGATGAGCGCAATGCCGAATACTATAAAGTCCGTCCATGTGCAAGGAAAGTGGAAAGTGCGGCAAGGGTGTTTGCGGAGTATTTAGCCTCTCTTCAAACCCATTCCCCAAAGGTAGGGTAGTTACATGCATTTCCATAGTCATACCAGTCCAGTGCGAGAAGGCGGTCAAGCTCCTTGCCGTTGTATTTATAATGCTGCCTGCCGCCGC
>CABSIA010000115.1 GCA_902477645.1 uncultured Prevotella sp.
ATAGCCTCTTTCTGTGCCTCACGGAATTTGAACACGTCGAGATACTGCTCTCCCTTCTCCTTCACGTCCTTGAACTCGCCGATGGCAGCGCGGTCTACATCCTGCAGCTCGCCGCATGCGGGCACGACTCCTTTCCAGTATTTCTTTGTGAGCTGCAGCGCACGATTTACGAAGTTGCCGTATATGGCCACAAGCTCAGAGTTGTTGCGCTCCTGGAAGTCTTTCCATGTAAAGTTATTGTCCTTGGTCTCAGGGGCATTTGCCGTGAGAACATATCTCAGCACATCCTGTTTTCCGGGCAGGTCTGTGAGATACTCATGGAGCCATACAGCCCAGTTGCGCGATGTTGATATCTTGTCGTTCTCAAGGTTCAGGAACTCATTTGCCGGCACGTTGTCGGGCAGAATATAGCCGCCATGTGCCTTCAGCATTGTCGGGAACACTATGCAGTGGAACACGATATTGTCTTTGCCGATGAAGTGTACAAGACGTGTCTCCTCATCTTGCCACCACTTCTGCCATGTACCCCATTTCTCAGGATTTGCGTCGCAAAGCTCCTTTGTGTTTGACACATAGCCGATTGGCGCGTCAAACCAGACATAGAGCACTTTTCCGTCAGCTCCCTCAACAGGTACAGGAATACCCCAGTCGAGGTCTCGGGTCATTGCGCGTGGCTGCAAGTCCATATCGAGCCAGCTCTTGCACTGTCCGTAAACGTTAGGGCGCCACTCTTTGTGCTCTTCGAGAATCCACTCTTTCAGCCACTGCTGGTATTTTCCGAGCGGCAGATACCAGTTCTTGGTAGGTTTCTTTACGAGTCCGTGTCCGGGATTGTTCTTGTTTGTCGGATTTATAAGCTCGTCTGGCGAGAGCGTGGCGCCACACTTCTCACACTGGTCTCCGTATGCACCCTCTGAGCCGCAACGCGGACAGGTACCCACGATGTTGCGGTCTGTAAGGAACTCGCCCGTCACCTCGTCGCAATATTGCTCCTCTACCTGCTCCTCCAGCTCGCCTTTTTCATAAAGTGTGCGGAAAAAGTCGGACGCAAACTTGTGGTGAATGTCTGAGGTGGTGCGGCTATAGATATCGAACGAGATTCCGAAATCCTCAAACGATTTTTTTATAAGACTGTGATAGCGGTCTACAACCTCCTGTGTGGTAATACCTTCCTGACGCGCGCGTATGGTAACCGGCACGCCGTGCTCGTCGCTGCCGCCAATAAACACAACCTCCTGTTTCTTCAGCCTCAGATAACGTACGTATATGTCGGCTGGCACATATACGCCTGCCAAATGGCCGATGTGCACACCTCCATTGGCGTATGGAAGAGCCGCCGTAACGGTGGTTCTCTTAAAATTCTTTTGTTCCATCTAAAATAATTAAGCTTAATTTATTTTGCAAAGTTAGTGCAAATGAATGGAATATAAAAGGAAAATCACATTTTTCTTTTATATTCCTAATAACATTCGGGACAACAGCATTGCAGGCAATTTTTTAACACATCCTTATGAATGCGCCCATGCTTCCCTCTGTGTTGCCAACGCAGCCGCATTCGTTTTTTTACGGATACCAATGGCTCCGGCAACACATACAGAAGAATTTTACAAAAACGTCAAGGATAATTACTCTGCATAAGCGTTCATCATTAGCACTTTACAAATGTGCAACTTTTATTGAGAAACTGTTATTTTTATCATAAATCCAGTCTCAGACCAAGGCTTAAGTCGAAATTCGTCGGTTTGTATTTATAATAATTCTCAACCGCGCTGCCATTGTCGATATAATGCACAATTCCAGGCTCAATGTACACGCCTATGTTGCCGGTAAAGTTGTATTGCGCACCCGCGGCTGCGTTGAGCGACCACTGCAGGCGTCTCTCCCTGACAGTCTCTGATATGTCTGTGTCATTGTCAGCCGACTTGCCACTGACAAGTTTCTGCATTTCTCCGCCTACCGTCACATATAGGCTCAGGCGGCGTGAGGCAAAAACATTGTAACTCACGGCAAGCGGCAAGCCCACGTAGTGCAGGCTCTGTTTCCCTGTCCAATGGTCGCCCTTCTCGCTCGCCTCGTATGTAGAGCTAAGATAGCTGTAGGTGAGTCCTGTGGCGATGCTCCACCGCTTATCGATACGATATCTTAAGCCTACGCCTACTTTTATCGGAAAGTTATGGTCGTAAGTTACAGATTTAGGCGCGTTGTTTTCAAGAATGCCGTTAGTCCCATTACTAAACTCGCTGTCGGCATCGCCATACGGCAGATATGTCATGCCTCTCATGCCATCTGACGTGTTGTTAAAAGCATTCTGCGTATAGACGGAGGCGATAAGGCCCCCCTGCCCCCCGGCGGGGGGTGTTTCGTTGATAGGTTTGTAAATATCCTGCGTCTTATCTTTACGATGTGGCTCTACAGGCAATTCTGAGTTTTTTTCTTTGAACGGCTCTACAGAGATTTCCCGTGCCTTATCATCACCTCGCTTGTGGCCACCTGCAGGGCCGTTATATATAGCGGCCGCAATTGACGGTTGCCGCCCAGCCTCGTACTTTGTTTTCGCCTTGCTTGCGGCCGCTATACATAGCGGCCCTACATTGCCATCACCCACATTGCCATCACCCACATTGCCATCCAGCACCTTGTCAGCATCTGTAGGGCCGTTACCTGTAACGGCCACAAATTTCGGAGCGTCAACATCCACTTTCGAATAATACACGGCACCACCTACTACAACGATTACTATTGCCGCAGCAGCTGCAATTCTTCTGCCCCAAACGACTGTCATGCGCGGACGTTTGTTTGCGGCAAGAGCACGGTTCAGCTCGTCCCATGAAAGGTCAGGGAGAGGCCGCTCATGGCCTTCCATCTTGCGTTGCATCTGTTTTCTCCACTTATCTTCCATGTCAGCTTTTTGTTTGGGGGTTAAAATCTTTTATCTGTCTTGCCAGCATAGCCTTCGCCCTGTGCAGTTGCGAAGCCGAGGTGGTTTCCTTTATGCCGAGCGTCTGTGCTATTTCCTTATGGCTCCGCCCCTCTATCACGTAGAGGTTGAAAACCATACGGTAGCCCTCGGGCAGTTGCCGTATCATGTCTGTGACGACATCTGCCGGAATATCATCAATGTCTGGCGGAGAGTCGTCAAATTCTTTGTCGGCAGCCATTTCCATGTCGGCAAACAGCGCCACTGTGCGTTTCCGCTGTTTCAAAAAATCAAGGGCACGGCTCACCACTATCCGTGTTGCCCATGCCCTCAGCGAACCGTTTCCCTGATACTGGAAACGGTGTATGTTTGATATAATCCTTATCAGGGCCTCCTGCATCACGTCTTTCACGTCCTCATCGTCGGCCATATAGCGTGAGCAGACAGCAGTGAGATATCCTCCAAAAGCGGCGATGAAGTCCCTCATCGCACGGTTGTCTCCCCTGCGAATGCCCTCTGCCATCTGCTTCTCGCTGCCTGCCATTGGTTTTACAGTTTTTTTATGTAGGGCCGCTATTCATAGCGGCCGCAAACGATAAAACATATTTGTTTGCTAACTTTGCTTGCGGCCGCTATGAATAGCGGCCCTACAGTCTACTCCTTTCTCGGAATGTATTTAAACGTTGCCGTCTTCTCGCCCGAATATGAGTTCCAGCGAAGTGTTATCTCTATCGGCATGTCAGCATAGTTGAAAGCCTCATCAAGTTTGAAAGCCACGACATCGTCAGCCACCACCCCGTTTGTATCACCATTGGCATCGTGGAAGAAGTCGACTAAATAAGGCGTGTTTGCATCTGTGCGGTGTACAAGGTTCACTCTGTGAGTTTTTCCCGAGGAGAAGCGTGTGCGGAACCGGATGTTCAGATATCCGTCCTCGGCTACGGTCTCCCAGCTGTTTACAATCTCAACAGGGTCGTTGCCGTATACTTTCTCCGGCTCAAGAACCAATGGAGCCATTTTTTTTGTGAGGAATGTGTCCACCGAAAGCAGATTAATACTGTAATTTCTTATATCTTCCACTGTCGGCTGCTCACGGTTCAGAGTGTAGCGTATGTAAGCCCTCGTCTCTTTTTCCGGCAACTTAAACGCCGCGGCGTTGCTTGGGGAAAGAACCACGCTGTCGTTCAGCTGCATATACCATGAGTTCTCACTCGGCTTTATGGTCGCTGTCGCGAGTTGTATACTTGAGCTCCAATGTGCGTCATCATCGTCATCGAGGTCACACGACTGGAATGTGGCTGCCGCTAGTGCAACGACTGCGAACAGCATCAATGTTCTAAGTGTTTTCATTTTTCTGTTCATATTCATTTTTATTTTAGGGTTGTCTACACCCTTTAAAAGAGCAGGCAGCCGAAACCTTGCACGAAGAAAACACAAAAAGTGTTAATCTGAGGTTTTAAGGTTATGAGGTGAAAATAGTATTGTTCCCTACCAGCCGCCTTACGACCTTACAAAGATAGCGATAAATTATGAGTTAATCATATAGATTAAATACAAATTAAGGCACGGACAGTAAAAAACATATAAAAGTTTAGCGTTCCACAACACTTTCCCGTTAAATTTATTGCATGATTTCATAATAATCTTTATCTTTGTAGCGAGTTTAAACTACAATCTATATCACACTCCCACAATGAGTTACACTCATCTATAGTCAACCAATGCCATTAATACGTAAGGGAATAAATACAAAAATGAATAAAAACCACAAGCATTAATTATCTTATGAAACTAAAACGATTATTATCCTTAGCGATGCTGTGCGTCGCATGGGTGGGTGGCGCATGGGCAGACACGTCGCTCTTAACCGCCGCTAACGGTTGGCAGAAAGTCACCGACCTTAGCTCTCTGACACTCTCTGACTATTACTTCGCTTTCGTAGACAACGACAAAGACCTTATACTGTCATTTGAGGAAGGTGTAAACCAAAGTTCAAGTATAGACTACAAGACCATGGTTTACCGCACTGGCGCAAGGGCAGAGATGACACCCGCCATGCTGTGGACATTAGAAGACAACAACAGCGCAGTCAGTGGGTCTCACATTATCAAGTCGGCAGTATATCAGGATAAATTCCTGCAAACAGAATGGGACGCTTCTTGGTTTTGCCGCACACATGACAATGGCGGAGGCGATAACAGTTGGGGAGCATGGATATTTGCTTATTCAAATGGCAGTTGGACTATCCAGAATGGCAAATACCAAGATAAAGGTTATATAGGCCCCTGGACAGACACAAAATTTGAAAATGGCAGAGAAGTAGCAGGAAACAAGACTGGTGACAATATCGGTCATTTCCAGATTTACGCCATTAAACGGTCAGATGTAGACTGGCTGGCTGCTGCCTCACAAAGCAACCCGGCAAATATCTCATATAAGATAACAAACGCCAATGCGGGATTCAATGGGACAAACGGCTGGACAGCGACAGGAACAAACAAGCGAAATGGCGGTAATGGCTTCGATGGCGTTGGTGGTTTCTTGGAATTTTGGAGTGGTTCTGCCTGGACAGGATCATTTTCACAGAGTATAAGTGGTTTATCAATTGGTAAATACAGGATACGTGTTGCAGGACAACAATCTGCCGAGGGCGTCACATCGAGTCTTAATGTCGGGACAGCATCGGAGAAATTCCCTTCGTACGGCACATCAAATGGAACCATTCTTGCTTCTGGTGAAGAAACTGCTGAGGGCAGCGGTATAGGAGGCTGGCGTTATGTAACAGCTGCAACTTATGTTACTGATGGAAATCTGACAATTAAGATGGAATCAGAAGGTAGTGCAGGAAAGTGGGCAAACTTCGACAACGTAGAACTTTACTACCTCGGCAAGAACCTCCGCGACGGCTCAACCCCAACAACATCGGGCGTCTCTGCCACCGCCGCCACATGGTATGCCATACAGGTACAGGTTGCCGGAAGCTACACTCTGACACCATCTGCCGGTACCGTCTACTATACACAAAACGGAGAGCTGATGCCTGATGAGGCAGACGCAGAGGCAACATCTACAACAACAGCAACAGACCTCGACCTTAAAGTAGGATATCTCTATGTGAAAGCTTCAGAGGATGCGACAATCAATCTCACACCAAATACCAAGACCTACACCGTTGGTACGGCCATACAGAGTGCAAATTATATTCAAAATGGACAAACCGTAACAATTACATACGGCGAAGCCGGCACCAACGATACAGAGGCTACATTCGCGAAACTCGGCGACGTTACGTTCAATGGCGCAAATATTGACGTGACTGTAAGCGGCAGAAGTTTCAGTTTCACTGTTCCCGACAATGTTGAGACATCTACGGCATACACCCTCAGCATTCCTGCCGGTGCGTTCGGATACGAAGGACATGCCACTTGCGAGGCACAGGACATAACACTCACAACCCCGGCAGTCTTCGACGGAACCTATTACATCAAGACTGCCGATGGCAAGTATATCTCACGTGGTGCCAAATATAATACAGAAGCCGCTCTTGACCCATGGGGTATAGCACTCAACGTCGCCACCGACAGCAACAACGGGACCACACTCTATTTCACAGACAACGACAAGCCTTTAGGTGTCGCTACAGGTGGTGACATGTATACTGACAACACATCCCTTGAGTACCGCTATACTATAACAGCAGCTGAAGGAGGATACAATATCAAGAACATAACATACGGCACATACGTTGTTGCCGGCACCAACAGCGATGGAAAGCCTGTAGCCAACACTGCCGCCGAACCATATATCTGGACATTGGTTGCCCCTGCCACACATACCGCAGAGATGACAGCTCTGAAAAACTATCAGGCCGCGGAAGCTGCTAAAGCTGCAGGATTGGACATGACAACAGTTGTAGCCTTGGAAGCAGAAGTTGAGACTTGGGACGGCAATAAACCTGTAATTCTCTCTGCACTTGACAACACTAACGAGTATTATCAAAGCACAGGCGAGCGTAAAGGCTCTGTCGAAATCTCAAAAACAGGTCTGTATAAATTGACAATCCCCGCATACAACCGTACAGGTTCAGCGGACAATGCATACAAGAGGTACACCAACGAGACTGATGCCCTGACTGCCTATATATACATGGGCGATGCCAAGACTAAGATACGCTCTCTGTATAGCGAAGCCGGGAAGGACACAGAAACAAGCGACTATGTGAAACCTGCCAACGCAACGCAATGGTGGCCAAACACAAAAGCTACCGGTACCGCAGAATTCAACGCTGGCAAATATGCCAACGATGTCTGGGTATGGCTTGAGGCCGGGCAGACATATAACTTCGGTATTGTAAGTGACGGAAACGGCAAATGCGACAACTGGATCTGGTTCGGCACCCCCACCCTGACCTACTACTCACAGAATCTTTATCCAAAATTTGCCGAACTCTACGAACAATGCAAGCCTTGGACTGAAGGAGACGAATATGCCACAACCTACAATTCATACGCTGATTACAATGAGGCAACAGACCAGGCTGCTTTGAAGGTCGCTATCGACTACATGACAACAAACTTCGACACTTACGCATGGGACAATGCAAGCCCTGAGCATCCGTATCTCGTAGAAGGTGTTATTTCACGTTCTGAATGTACGGAGAATGGAGGTAATGACCCTACCATCGATTGGGCAGGCAGCGGACGTTCTACCGCTACCGGTCAGCACTGGAGCGGTGACGCATCAAGAGTTTATTTCACACAGAACCACGAGAATGGCGCAGCACGTAAACAGACTGTGACAATACCCAACAAGGGTCTATACATGCTCAAGACATCTATACGTCCTATCAACAGTGCATCGTATGCCGAAATAAGTGTAGGCAGCGAAACCGTAAGGACATACGGACCGACAGGTACAGAAGGCGGAACTATCGCTACCGACGGTACAGAATACGAAAGTGTTGCTGCCGGTATCGCTGCCGGTGCTACATTCGCCAACGACAACAAGGGTTACGGATGGATTTACCAGAATATCATCTTCACCTCTGACGACAATGAAACAAAAACTATCAGTATCAACCTCTCAAATACTAACGTCAATCGTGAAGCTGACTGCGGCGGTATGTACCTCTACTATATAGGCCAGAATTACGACAAGGTTGATGGCAACACGCATTATTATTATGGCAATTATTCTGCACCTTCGTTTGAGGTAACAGAAGCTATACCAGTAGTAGATGCGACAAAGGCAACAGTAAGCGGCGCAACCGTTAAACGCACAAATCCTAACGGTCTCGTCTATCTTGCCTCAGGCTCTACGGCTGACGGTGGCAACAACGTAGTCACCGACGGCACTTGCGCAAACCTTGTTCTCACTGACGGTTATCCGTTCACGGCAACCAAGAATTTCGAGGCTACATCGGCTAAATACACAATGACAGCCATTGCCGGCGGTAAGTTCGGGACACTCGTCTTGCCATTCGCCGCAACTCTCCCGTCAGGCGGCAAGGCATATTCTCTGGATGCCGACATCAACGTCATAGACGGCAACGTTAGAGGCTCTGAGCTGACATCGCTGCAGGCCAACACTCCGGCACTGGTTACGGCAGCAGGCGACTATACAGGCGCAAACGTTGACATTGCCGTATCAAGCGCAAGCACACAATATACAAACGGAAACCTCACGGGCGTATACCAGAGCACACAGGCTCCTGTAGGCTCATACGTATTGCAAAAGCATGGAGAAACAGTGGCATTCTATCTCGTTGGCGACGTACAGCCAACCATTAAGCCTTTCCGCGCATTCATTCCAGCACAGAGCAGCAACGTGAAAGCCATCAGCGTAATCTTTGACGGCGAGGCTACAGCCATTGACGGCATCAATGCGGAGAATGCGGAGAATTCAGAAATATACGACCTCTGCGGGCGCAAGGTTACAAAGGCTCAGAAGGGTGTTTACATCGTTAACGGTAAGAAAATGATTATAAAATAACTATCAAGACTATGAACATGAAAAAGAAATATATAAGTCCTATGATTAGCATTTATGCTACAGAACTTACAAACGCATTGATGAATGTAAGCGGAACCGTTTCTGGCGGATTACAGCCAGGCGGTGGAGATGATCCTGACGAAGGTGAGGACATGGGTGCCAAAAAAAGCTTCAACATCTGGAACGACTAACAGACGAGGCATAAATGCAACAAACAACATATATTAAAATTTTATCTTTTAGAAAATTATGAACATCAGAAAATATATGTATCTCATGGCTGCCGGCCTTACAGTAGCAGCCTGCAGCAGCGATGAGATTGTACCAGAGGGTAATAATAACGATGGGACAACACCGGCAGAATTGTCAAAATCTGCCGGCTCCATCGATGGCGGCCTTGAGATAATGGACAACGAGGGATGCGACGGCGAACAGGCAGAAGAGAGCACACGAAGCACCATCTCTGGCGGCGTGTTCAGCAGCTGGAGCACAGAAGACGTTGTAAGCATCAGCGACGGGACTTTGTTCTACAAGTATAAGCCAACAGCCATCAACGGAACGACATGCTCGTTTGAGGTTGTTGACGGCAGCAGCCAGTTTGACAAAAATCTGACAGGCGACGAGAATTTCCACGTGTTCTATCCTGCCGCAGCCGTAACTGGCTGGAACGGCAGTGTGGTAACATCACAGATTTATGCACAACAGGACTACACAGAGAATGCCGACAACGGCATAATGGGCGCATACATGGCTACAAAGGGCACTGTCACCGACGACGGCAACGTTTCGTTCTCTTTCAAGCACTGCTGCTCTGTTGTGGAGGTAAATCTCAGTACGCTCGGTGTGACACCAAAGCGTGTCTCACTGAAAACAAACAGCGGCGAGAGCATTGCCGGTAAGATCGCATACGATATCGACATTAAGAAGCTGAACGTTACCAACTCAGAGCCTGCTGGATA
>CABSIA010000116.1 GCA_902477645.1 uncultured Prevotella sp.
ATCTTTCGACCGCTTATGATTATTAATCTTACGGTCAACAGATTATTAATCTTATGGCCTTAAGATTATTAATCTTACTCAGAACGCATATATAAGCGTTTGGCTACGCAGAGGGAAGCGAGAGTGCTTTTATAAGGATGCGTTTGAAAAATTGCTTACAATACCGTTATCCTGAATGCTGTAGGGCCGTTACTTGAAATTCCATATACTTCCAAATGATATATGACCAAATTACTTGTCAATGACGGGGATGCCGCCTCTGACTGTCGGCAATTCCTGTCTCTCGCCTTTCTCGATCCATGCATAAGTGGATAGCATTCAAAATACTCCCACAAAACTTTCCATTCAGAATCGCAAGTTTTGTTTTTATAGATAACAAAGCCTTGGCACATTTGAGACAGGTAAGCATAAAGTTACGGTTTGACATTTTAAACAAAACACGTCACCTTTGTATTACCAAAAAGTGCTACGAGAATAAAAACACATACGGACGTGTAGGCTTACACGTCCGTATGTGTTTTTAAGATTTTCAAATACAATTGAAAATTATTGTTGCAGAGTTATCTCACCACAATCTTATATGCTGCATTACCAACCATCAGAATATAAGCTCCGTGTGCAATGCCTGTGAGTGTGCATGTACCGCCAACGGTGTTTGCAGAGCGTACGAGCGAGCCGTTCAATGAAACAAGTCTTACGGCTGCATCGTGCGCGGCGTTGACGGTTACAGCATTACCATCTACCTTAATAGAAATGTTGCCGTCGGAAGCCACGCCGTCAATGCCTGTGGTCTTAACATCGATAAAGTCGGTATAGAAATATGTGTTGGGGAACTCATCGTTTGTCATCACACACATAACGTGGTCAACAGTTGTCATAAACGATGTGATGCCGTTGTCGAGGAAATACTCGTCATCGACATATAGCTCCTCGCCTACAAGGTTGCCCTCCTCATCGAGCGAAGGTGTGTCTACAAACCATCTGAAGGAAGTCTCCTTGCCGTTGATTACAGCCTCAGACGACAGGTCTACCGTGCCGTTGACAACCTCAACCTTTATCGGCTCCTGGTTGGCGCAGGTGTACAGCGCATAGTTGTTGAGCGGCAGAGTGCTCGGACGGAACTTGTTCTTGTCGAGGTAGAGCACCTTGAGGCTTTTCATCTGTGACACGTCGAGACGGCTGAGCTGGTTTCCGATGAGCGAAATCTGGTTCATTGCCGGCACCTTGGTGAGGTCTATCTCACTGAGTTGGTTGTTTGCCAGGTCGAGATGCCACAGCTTGGCGTTGTCGGCGGTGAACGATGTGAGCTGGTTGCCGGACATTGACAGCAGCTCCAGATTTGGATAGCGGGATGCGTCGAATGCTGTGAACTTGTTGTTGTTCAGCTCAAGATCGTAAAGATTTGCATACCGTGTCAGGTCTATATTGCTGAGATTGTTGCCCTTCAGCCGCATCTCTATGAGAGATTCAGAGTTTGGCCATGTTATCTGGCTTTCTGTCAGCCCGGCGTCCTGCGCGCCGAAGAGCTTCAGGTTGTTGAGCTTCGATGCGTCTATCGACGACAGAGCAAGTCCGCTTACGCTGAACACTGTCAGATTGTTTGTCTCAGAGTAAGTGTAAACCCTAACCGTCGCTCCCGCATGCGACTTCACCTCAAACTGCTGCGGATTTGAATTTACCTGATATTCCACAAGGTCAGCCTCTGTTCCGCTCCAGTCTATATAGACAGGTATGTTGTCTTCGCTTGCGCGGAGGCTGATGGTTCCGGTCTGGTTTGCCGTTGTCACAAACGATGCTATTACGTTTGTAGGCATTGCCGCAGCCTCTATCAGGGTGGTCGTCAGAGTAAGTCCCTCAAACTTCGGGTTTGTCATCTCGCAATACACCTTGCTGCCCACAACCGGAGTCATGAAGTGGGTTGCGCCGTCAGCCTCAGTATAGTCGGTACCTTTCTGAAGAAGTGTGCCGTCGGCCTTTTTCCATGTGTATGCCGTGGCATTGTCAACATTATACTTTGTCAGGTCTACACCCGGGCCAATCTTTGCTATTGCGATGTCGTTCTGTGGAGCGTATGTGTAGGTCTCAAGCCCTGCTATTATTGGCAGAGTGGTAAAGTCGAGAGCATTGTACTCGCAGTGCAGTTCCTTCAGGCTTATCTCCGCAGGCAACACGATAGACGAAATTTTGTTGTTGGCAACATTGAGATAAGTCATCAGTGTGCAGTAGTTAATATCGACAGTCTCCAGCTGGTTGTTTGCCAGATTCAAAGTCTGCATATAGTCGGCATCCTTCAACGACAACTCTGTCAGCTTGTTGTTGCTAAGATTGAGGTTGTGGATGGTTCGCATGTCATTGAGCGTCACAGAGGTCAACTCATTGTTGCTCAAGTCGATATCATGGAGCAGGTTCTTCTGATATGCGTCGTTAACGCCACGGATATTCAGAGAAGAGAAATGGTTGCCCGTGAGGACAAGATTGCGGAGCACACTGTTCCAGCCAAGGTCAATGCTGCCGCTTCCATAGAGACCTGTGTTTACAAGGCGCAGAGTGTGGAGTGAGCGTGCGGCGGTAACGTCAATGGAGTTAAGCGTCACATCAGCCATATCGAAAGCCGCAACAAGCTCGTTTTCCGGAACATAGACTGTCACGTTACCGTAAGTTGTACCTGTAGCGTTTGGCACAGCTGGCGCCTCGTCAGAAGTTGCGGTGAACTCCTGCTTGCCTTTGCCAAAGTCTACATAGAATTTCTTTGGATTCTCTGCTGTAGCGCCATATATTCCCAATCCGAACTTCACTGTCGTACCGGCAGACGAGGCTGCGGGGGCATAGAACGTGATAACCTTGTCGTCCTGTCCGTAGTCAGCCTCGCTCTTCACCATAAACTTGTTGGTGCAGAGAGAATAGGAGGCAACGGCACTCTCGGGGAAGGCGTCATTGGAGAAAGCAACGTAAACGCTGTCGGACACAGCCTTAAGCAATGTCACCTTACCGTCAGCGTATGTATAATAGTCGCTGCTGAGAGCTGTCAACTGACTTGGATTACTCTCGCTTGTACGATAAAGAACAGCTGTTGTGGTTGTTCCCTCACGCAAAACCTTGTCGCTGAGGTCTATCACAGTACCCACCTTCTGGCTTCTTGCCACCGGCATATCATTCTGCTTGTAGGCATAATACATCCAGTTCTCGTTTGGCAACGGAAGTGTGGCAAAGGTAAAATTGTTGTTGCGTATCGACAAGTTATAGAGATTTGGGTTCTGAGACAAGTCGATAGACGAAAGTTTGTTGTTGTTGATATACAAATCCTGCAGACGAGGGTTGTTTGTAACGTCAATAGATGTAAATCCGTTACCACTCGCAAACAGATACACAAGGTTGGGATTGTTTGTCACATCAAGGCTTTGGAGCTTAATGTCAGGATTCACAGAGCCAGACATGTGGTCGGCATAAAACTCGTTAAGCTTTGTATTCTGGCTCAGGTCGATGCTGGTAATCCTTGTATCACTGATATTCAGAATGTTAAGCTCCTTATTCTTTGTCACATCAAGAACTGCGACAGGTGTGCTGTCGATAGATATCTTGCGCAGCAGAGGGCACCCTGTAGGGTCGAGAATCTTCAGACCTTTGTTTGCCCAGGCATCGAACGTAACAAGGTTTGGATAGTCTGACAGGTTGAACGAGGCGTCAAGACCCGTTATGCGGCCCATGTCGAGAATTGCCAAATCAGGCTTGTTGCTGCCTATTACCAATGGCTGAGCATCAAACGGGTTGCCGCTCACATCAATAGACTGCAGTTTGGTGTTGGGAGTAAGGTCGAGTTTGCTCAGTTCGTTGTTGTTCACACTGAGTATCTCAAGGTTTACGAGTTTATCCAGCTGCACCTCTGTCAGATAACATTCCTTGGCAACAAACACGTCAATCTTGCTTGCATCGCCATAAATCTTTATCACGCCCTCTGGTGACACGTTACATGTTATATTTGTACCTTTAAGCGCACTTGTCTCAGAGTCGAAGTATGCCTGAGATATCTCTGACTCTATAGGGCCATAACCACAGTCGACATCGATATAGCCGTCTTCTGTGGCGCCAAGCATAAGAGTTATGGAACCTGCTCCGCCACTTGCCTCGTACACCCGAGTCTTGATAACCATTGCAGGCTCTTCTTCTGCCTGTGCCACAGCTGTCTGCGGAAGACACAATAAGACTCCCAAAAACATTGCGAGCCACAAAAACTTGTTTTTAATCTGATTCATATTGTTTTGTTTTTATAAGTTTCATCTATTTAGTAGTTAAGGGAAAATAAAGGGAGTTACCGACTTCCATTATATCCTCCTAACTACTTAATTATGATTTTCTGTGAGGCATGTCCGTTGACATTGAGTATGTACATACCCTTTGGCAGAGACGACATGTCAACGGTAGTCTCGTCGCCACGGGTCTTGCTCTGCTGCAACTTGTTGCCTGCAAGGTCGTAGACAACGACATCCATATCGGCAGCCCCACCCATGAACACGTTGAACATCTTGTTGCCGGCTGATGTGACAAGCATGCGCGGCTTGCCTGCAGCCAGTGTTCCTATGCCCGCAGTGGCACGGCGGATAACTTCCTTAAGTCCCTCGTATGCGTTGAACTTGCCTGCACCAACCTGCACGGGGTCAGCATTGGATATAGCCTCGTCCTTTACCGCAGTCTGGGCAACGATATCTTTCACGTCAGTAAGAGTCAGTGTCGGATCGGCCTCAAGCCACAATGCTATTGAGCCTGCCACATGGGGCGACGCCATAGACGTGCCTATTGACCATCCCCAGTAGTTTGTGCGGTCGCTTTCCTCAAGCATAGCGTTAACAGAAGATGACGGTGCATATCCTGCCTCTATGTAATAAGTATTGTAAGCGGAGAGGATTGTAGCACCTGGCGCTAATACATGCGGAAGGTTACGTCCGTCGACGAGTGTGCCGAATGACGAGAACGACGACACCTCACCGTCTGTAAAGTCATAGCCAGTATTGTACAGTCCACCGTCGAGTGCAGCCCAGTCGTTGCGGGTATTGTACGAGCCGACAACAAGAATGCTGTTTCCTGTTGCCATGTCGCTGATAGAGCCGTTGTACATGCCATCGTCATAACCATCAAAACCAAAGTTGGTCATTGAGGAGAACAGACCGTCGCCATAACAGTTTACAATCTGTCCATCCTTGCCTGTGACGATAAAGCCCAGCACATAGTTGCCTGTGGCGTTTCCATCAGCCTTGTTCTCGGCATAATAGTCGAGTACGGCATTGAAGCGTCCGCTGTCCTCGTCAAACATCCAGCCCAATCCGACATATCCGTTGAAATACTTTGCAAAGATAGCATCGATTTGGTCTGAGCTATCCTGCTGATAGTCGGCAGAGCTTACCCAATACTGTCCATAACCAGGATTGTCGATATCTATAGTCAGCGGATAACGCTGCACGATTCTTCCACGGCTTTTGTTGAATATAACGGCCTGCACCTCCAATGGCGTGGCGTCATTGCTGTATATTCCGATGTTGCCATAGTTGAGGAAACCATAGCCGTAATCACTCATATCCTGACCTAAGATAAAGGTCTGCACCTTATTGTCGTCGGCTGTCAATATCTTACTGAGGGCAATCTTCTTGTCGCCCTCGTTACCTGCCGACACACAGATGATTGCATTGTCCTGCTGCTCAACCATATCAAAATACTGGTTTATCACTCCCATGCCGTCATGTGCGCCGGAGTTGCTTCCCAATGAGAGGTTAATCACGGCAGGCTTGTTTTTGTATGAGGCATATTGCAGGATATGGTCTACGCCAAGTGCGATAATGGCATCATAAAGGTCACCGCAACCTACCGCAATGTCGGAATTGTATGCCATGCCGTAATATGGATTTGCCATAGTGCCTACACTGACTCCAGCTTGTCTGTCGCCTGTTGCTACAGTAGCCGTTCCCATATACCCTCCAGCCATTGTGCCGAGAGTATGGCTGCCGTGGAATGTTGTCGGATCGTCGGTTGTGAATGTAGCTATGTCCCTTCCATCCACAATATCTTCAGGATTGTTGCCATAAAATTTTTCATTAACCTCGCCTGTTGTGGTATTAGCTGTCATCTGTGCAAGCCATGCAATACGCGACTTGCCATTCTCATCACGGAAACTGATATGGTTGGCATCAATACCGTTGTCAACAATTCCGCAGATAACCCCCTTTCCTGTATAAGCCTGCGGCAGACAGGAGCCGGAATGTATCATGTCGACTCCAGTGGCTATGCGTGCTTTGTCGTTCTTGGCTTTTACCTGCCGTGCCAGTTGGAAACGCTTTACGCTTTTAAGCGCAGCAATGCGCTCAACATCGGCAACTGGAACCGACACCCAGGCAAAGCCATTTCTGCAGCGTACGACATTTACACCTTCGGCCGCAAGTTCATCAACTGTACTGCCATCAGCAAGCTTTATCATACCGAATACGTTTGCGCCTGCCGACGGTACAACACCTTTCAGTCTCAGAGCCTTACCGCTGGTCTGGGTCTCTTGTTTAATTATCAGCCGCTGCTGTCGGAGCTGCGCACGGCTTACAAGGTCTAAAGACGATTGTGCCGTTAGGGTCATTGCCGTTACAAACAGCAGCACAAACATAAATTTTCTTTTCATTGTGATGTTATAATATTTGAGTTGTTTTTCCTTTCTGTGTGTTTATCACAGCACCTATAATGGGTAACAGGCAACTGGATATCCACTGGAGGAACATTCTGCTGCCTGTTGCTTTTCTGTCTGCATAAAACCATGTTGTCATGCAGTTCTGGTACAATTTTAGTGTCTCACAACTTTCTTTCCATTTACGATATAGATGCCAGCAGGCAATTGCCTGTTGTCCATGCGGACACCCTGAAGATTGTAAACATCTGAGCCAACAGCATTGTCCTTGTTTATCTCATTGATGCCTGCTGCCACAGGATCGCAGACTGTGACAGTTGTAGCCTCATTGACTGTCACTACAAATGCACCGTCCTCATTGGCTGCAACATCCACGTCACCAGCTTTTACCATAATAGAGTTTTCTTCCTCTAAAGGTTTAATAATGAACTCTGTTCCTGGCAACACATTGTGCTTGCCTACCCACTCTGTAACATTGGTGATACGGTCCATAACTACAGCCACCTTGCTTGCGTCAACACCCTCACCGGCAACAAGCTCAACATCGAAAGCCTCTGGATTTGAAGCGAGGAACACTTTGATGATATCGCCGTCTGTCAGGTTCAGCTCGTATGTTGTGGAACCTTCATACATAGGCTTTATTGCCTCGTTGTTCTTGTATACATTTGCGTATTCTGCTCCATACCATGACAGGCCGAAAGGATTGTCGCCATCGTAGAAGCTAATTTCGTTATAACCGGTGGCAATGTCAATGGAAGAGCGGTCGCTGCGCTGGAAGCTGAAATATTGGGCCGCGGCCTCCTTACTGTCAATGTAAACCACGGCCTTGCTGTTGCGCTCAATAGATCCCGACTTCACTACAATCTTCATGCCTTCGGTCACAGTTACGTTGTATGCGTCGCTGTAATCTTTGGAAATGCTCATCTCATCTACCGTAACCGACGTGATATAGCATCCCGACACTGCCTTTATCTGTATCTGTGCGTTTGTCTCGCTCAGTTCTATCTCGTTCTCGCCTGCTACCAGCCCGGTGATTATGTCGTTGTTGTACGAATAGCCTTTGTAAACGATAATATTGTCAGGATTGTCAATATCCAGTGTCGCCTTTACCGTTCCGTATTGCTTTGCGTCAACCTCGATTGTCGTCTCTTCAGTTGCAATAAAATTATAAGAGCTGTAGAAATACTGTGTATTGCCGTTGACCTTGAACGACACAAGATTGTAGTCGCTGGTGTTGCCAGAGATTTCCACTTTGCTTCCTGTCTTCACTGTAAAGTCTGCATCGTTGTAATTGCTTACGGCTGTGCCGTCGACAGTCACGTTTGTTATGAATCCCTTTGCCTCCTCCTGAGCGTATGTGAAGTGTACAGGAACATCAACATCGGGGAAGTTTGCGAACACCTCCACCTTGTCGCCGTTGGCAGGGCTTATGCGCCATTGTGTTCCCTCAGGAGCCACAACCTCGCCATTTACTTTCACCTGATAGAGTGCGGTGCCGTAGTTCTTCGGGCCGATGGTGAGCGGCAGTTCATTGGCTGTGCTGAATTTCACGGTGTTGTCGCCTGCGGTGAGGTCAACAAAAGTGTAAGTGCCTGAGCGCTGCATCTGCACGTTTGAGGGATCGTCAACAGTCACCGTGCATGAGCCGTCACGCGAGTCATCCGCATTTACAGATGTAACTGTCCATGTGGCGCCTGCATTGTATGAAGAAACATAAATGTTGCACTCCGTCATGTTGCTGACAGACTCCTCTGTGTCCTCGGCTCCTTCCATACTTCTCACGACCTTTGTCAAAAAGGCGTTGTCCTTAGCTTTAATCTGCACCGACTCGTACTCGTTGACTGTAATGGCATTGTCGCCGGCAACAATGTTCTCTAATGGTGCTCCGTAGTTGACGCTTATACTTACGCGCGACGGGTCGTCAACGTTTACGGTAATGTTAATGGCATTGACTGACATGGACACAAATGTAAGCAATGCCGTTACGATAATTGAGTAGAATTTCCTCATAAATTTAAATGTTTAAAAATTATAGTATTTGTGCTAAACTCACCATTAAAGAAAGTGGAGTTCTCGAAGATAAACATATAAGCTCGCATAGGAGATATGCAAGCATAAGAGCTAAACAAAACTTATAATTTAAAACGAAAAACATCCAAAAGATTTCAAATTTATTAAAACATAATAACTACGGTGCAAAATTACAAAGATTTCTTAATGCAAGAAAAGAATATGCAAAAAAAATGCCATAACGGGTACAAAAATCTTTGAGAAAACAAAAAAATATTGTCAAATTTGTCCATATCTATCCAACAATCCATCCTACAACACCTAATACAAGTTCAAAGAATTATATCAGCCATTTATATATGTTTATTGAGCACTAATAAAAGAATTAGTAAGTAAGCGAGCTAAAATAAAAATTGATTTACGTAAAAATGGAAAATCCCCCAGCCAAAAAAGGCCGGGGGATGATATAATAAGGCAATATTATACAAATATTATTATTCAGCCTTACTCTCCTCTGCAGGAGCTTCCGCATTCTCTGCCGTCTCTGCAACAGGAGTCTCAACAGCATCTGCCTTCTTTGCGGAACGGCGGCTACGGCGAGTTTTCTTCTCTGCCTTAGGAGCCTTAGCCATATTCTCATCAAAGTCGACAAGCTCGATGAAAGCTGTAGGAGCAGCGTCACCAAGACGGAAGCCAAGCTTAATGATACGTGTATAGCCTCCAGGACGATCCCCTACCTTCTCAGCAACAACACCAAAGAGTTCCTTAATGGCCTCTTTGTTCTGAAGATAACTGAAAACAACACGGCGTGAGTTTGTGCTGTCGTTCTTTGCACGTGTTACGAGAGGCTCAACATACTTCTTAAGAGCCTTAGCTTTTGCGAGAGTCGTAGTGATTCTTTTGTGCATGATCAAGGAAATAGCCAAGTTTGCGAGCATGGCATTACGATGGTCTGCAGTACGACCCAGATGGTTGAATTTCTTATTGTGTCTCATTTTGTTTTAATTATTTATGGGCTGGTTAGCTCACCCTTATGGGCTTTACTCCTTGTCCAGTTTATACTTTGAAATATCGGTTCCAAAGGATAGATTCAGACCCTCGAGCAAATCATCAAGCTCTGAGAGCGATTTCTTACCGAAGTTGCGGAACTT
>CABSIA010000117.1 GCA_902477645.1 uncultured Prevotella sp.
ACCTCAACAGATGACGGTAAGAAAGCCTTTGCTTTCGTTGTGCGCTCGGTGTTCCAGAAAGCCTTGTTCTCCTTATCCATTCTGGAGAGCAGTTTTTCTATTGATATGTTCCAATAAATGTCGTATGTGTTTGGAATAAAAAGGCATGCTATAGTTGCCGTATCGTAGCCGTATTTGCCGCATACGGCGTTGTCGGTAAGGGCATCTGCAATGTCGGCACTGTCGAGCATCAGGTGTTTAGCCAATTCTGCCGACAGACGTTCTGTTGTCCTTACAGAAGGTACGGTAAGGTTTACGGGTGTCTGCATGCCGTTTTTAAGATGCCTGAACACTACGAATGCTCCTTCGCTGGGTGATATGGCGTAGCGCCCTGTCTTTATGTGCTCGTCATAATGAGTATGCCGGGCTAAAGTAGAAAAGGCGTTCAGACCATGACGGGATGCTATTGCTGAGAGTTTTGTAGTTACAGAGTCGGCGTTGTCGTCATCGTCTATATATACGTAAGCCGTTTCTGTCTGTTTGCTCAATGGTGAGAAAAAGTAGTAGTAAACGAGTCCTGCTATAGCCAGTCCGCATATTGCGGCAGGCACGAGATATTTGTACTTTGTTTTAAAATTCATGATGATATGTGTCAAATATTTGGTGCAAAGGTAACAAAAAGATTGGATATGTGATAGTGGATAAGGATTTTTTTGCTAACTTTGTGCTATATGGAATACAAGACATATATTTTCGACCTCGACGGCACGTTGCTTGACACATTGGGCGACCTTGCCGCAAGCTGCAACTATGCCCTTAGGAGTTGCGGAATGCCTGAGCGTACAATTGATGAGGTGCGCCGTTTTGTTGGTAATGGTGTCAGAAAGCTTATGGTGAGGGCTGTACCAGAAGGAGAGGCAAATCCTGATTTTGAGCATGCCTTGGCAGTGTTCCGCAGCCATTACTTGGAGCACAATCTTGATACCACGAAACCTTATCCCGGTATCTTGAATATGTTGGAAAGACTACGCAATGGAGGTGCGGATATTGCTGTTGTAAGCAACAAGTTTTATGCGGCTACGCAAGAACTTGTCGCACATTTTTTCGGTGACTATGTGAAGGTGGCTATTGGAGAAAGGGAAAATATTAGGAAGAAACCTGCTCCTGATACTGTTCTTGAAGCAATGTGCCAGCTTGGTGTAGATAAAGACGGTGCTGTATATATTGGTGACAGCGATGTTGACATTGAGACAGCACGTAATGTCGGCATACCATGTATTAGCGTGCTGTGGGGATTCCGTGACAGAGAATTCCTTGTTGCTCATGGAGCAACGAGGTTTGCGTCTTGTGCGGAAGAAATAATATAAAAAGCCTCACCCCCAACCCCTCCCCAAAAGGAAGGGGAGTAATATGACTAATTGATTTTGTATTACTAAATGTTCATTCAATAAAGCTAATTGCTCCACTCCCTTTTGGGGAGGGGTGGGGCTGAGGCTGGTTTCTACAGGCATCCCTTTGTCGACGGCAACTCAAAGTGATAAATGTCTCTTCGTACTGCCATTTTCAATGCTCTTGCCAAGGCTTTGAATATTCCCTCTATCTTGTGATGCTCGTTCTGTCCCTCAGCCTTTATGTTGAGGTTCATGCGTGCTGCATCGCTAAGGCTTTTGAAAAAGTGCAGGAACATCTCTGTAGGCATGTCGCCGACTTTTTCTCTTTTAAAATCCGCATCCCATACAAGCCATGGCCTGCCTCCAAAGTCGAGTGCGACTTGGCACAGACAATCATCCATGGGCAGACAATATCCGTAGCGCTCTACGCCTCGCTTGTCGCCAAGAGCCTTCAGCAGGCATTCGCCGAGAGCCAATGCCGTATCTTCAATGGTGTGGTGCTCATCTACATTCAGGTCGCCTTTTGTATGTATGTGCAAATCCATCATGCCGTGCTTTCCTATTTGCTCAAGCATGTGGTCAAAGAAACCGAGACCGGTATTGATGTCACAATGTCCGGAGCCGTCAATGTTCAGGCGTATTTCTATGTCAGTCTCCTTTGTTGTGCGCTTTACATTTGCAGTCCGCTCGCCGGCAAACAATATCTCTGCAATCTTGTCCCATGTCATTCCGTCACGTCCAAGTATCAGAGCCTTGCAGCCAAGATTTTTTGCAAGCTCGGCATCCGTTTCCCTGTCGCCTATCACGTAGCTGTTTTGCAAATCGTAGTCAGGATTACCGATATATTCAGTCAGCATGCCTGTTCCCGGTTTGCGCATGGGTGAGTTGTCGTGAGGAAAATGCCGGTCAATCTTTATATCGTTAAACTTGATGCCCTCGTCCTCCAGAGCTTGGAGAATGAAATTGTGTACAGGCCAGAAAGTATGCTCGGGAAAACTGTCTGTGCCAAGTCCGTCCTGATTGCTCACCATTACGAGGCGGAAGTCAAGATGCAGGCTTATGAAACCAAGATTACGGAACATTCCCTCTGTAAACCTCAGTTTGTCGAAAGCATCAATCTGCTCGTCTTCGGGTTCTCTTATCAGTGTACCGTCGCGGTCGATAAAAAGTATGCGTTGTTTACTCATTGGTCTGTCGGTTTGTCAGTTTTTTATCGTGTTTATACTTTATGTTTCCGTAGGCATAATACATGGCAATGTGTGCCCATATAGCTATATATGCAATAAGGAAAGACGATAGAACAGAGGCGAGGTAATACAAAGGAATGAAATAAGACGGCAGGCCATTCTCGTCGCCCAATATCATAGAGCCCATGTTGGCTGCATTAGCTATGCCGAGAGTCAGTGGCACGGCGAGGATGGGGATTAACACTATTGTGCAGATGATGCCCAGCAGCAGGTTAATCATAAATAAGAAGCCCCACGATTTCATGCCTGTCATGTATGGCTTGCCGAATATGCTGCCAAATGTGGTGTCGTTACCGTAAATATAATTCATGCACGAATATGCTGTTGGCAGCAGTGTGACACCCATTATTATTATAATTACACCGCAAGCTATCAAGGCGTAGCTCATAGTATTTGTGCTGCCTGCCGACAATGCCCAATTGTTTGTCAAGACGAATATTGCCGACAAAATCATAACCGCCAGAACGGTTATGCCCAACAGCAGAAGACTTACCCAAATGAGGCGTTTAACGTTATGCTTTAACTTCTTGCCATTCAGCATAGTAGCTACTTTTCCAAAAAGTAAAGCATTAGCTGTTACTGTGGCCAGACATATTATGAGTTTCAGCACCATGTCTTTTACCTCGTTGCCATCTGTGATTGGCAGGGCGGCTGCCGCTAAAGCGTAAATAAGAGCTGGCAACCATGTGTTGCAGATTATGGTTTTGGCATTGTTGCATACTGTGTCAAGCGCACTCTTTAAGCACGCAGACAAGCTACGCGATTTGTAAAGTTCCTGTTCCATGTTTTATATTTTATTTCTTCTTCTAAACTCAGAGCATGTTATGGCTGTTGCTATTGCCACATTCAGGCTTTCAGCCTTGTCAGCAGATATTGAGAAGTTGGGTATCAGCAACCGTCTGTTTACCAGTCTCCTAACATTCTCGCTTATGCCGTTTCCCTCATTTCCCATAACGATTATTCCATGGTTTGAAAGCTCTGACGAGTAAATATCGTTTCCGTCGAGTAGGGTGCCATATACTGGCACATTGTCAGATAGCGGGGAAAGCATTTCTGTAAGGTTAGTGTAAATTATATTTACCCTTGCTATGCTGCCCATGGTTGCCTGAACCACCTTGGGATTATAGGCATCAGCAGTGTCGTGGCTGCAATAAATGTTCTCTATGCCAAACCAGTCGGCTATGCGTATAATGGTTCCGAGATTGCCGGGATTTTGTACACCGTCGAGAGCCAGTGCAAGTTTTTTGCCTGCCTCATTAATAGCCTCGTGGTGGCATTTGGGAATTTCAAAAACTGCCAACACCTGTTGTGGTGTCTGAAGAAAGCTGATGCGGCGCAGCTCTTCTTCGCTTACTTTGATAGTCTCAACATCAGGGATGATGTCAGAAGCTTTATAAAACCACTCATCTGTGCCGGCAACGAGCCGTGGGCGCATTGTGGCGAGCAAATCGCCGACAACCTTCGGCCCCTCAGCTACAAAAACGCCTTCGGCTGTGCGGTTTTTCTTCATTTCCAGCGAGCGTATGTACTTTATCTTTGCCTTTGAAATCATCTTGTGAAATTATTTCTTGCAAAGGTAGCAATTATTTAGTTCTTTTTTGTAACTTTGCCGAACAAATTTATATTCTGTTGAAATTTATTAAGCATTACATACTCTTTTCTGTGTTTGCGCTGTTGTCGGCATGCTCCGGTACGAAGTTCGTGCCGGAGGGTAGTTATTTGCTCGACAAGGTGGCTGTTAAGTCTGAGCTTGAGGGGTTCGATGTCGAGCCTCTTGTGCCGTATGTGAGCCAGAAGGCCAACTCCAAGTGGTTCTCGCTGTTCAAAATTCCGTTGGCTACCTATTCTCTGTCAGGGCGTGACACAACAAAATGGCTAAACCGCACTTTACAGAATATTGGCGAGGAACCTGTCATTTATGACACTTTGAAGACAAAAGCCTCAACCGGTGCATTGCGTCAGGCAATGCAAAATTTGGGATATATGCACGCTGACGTAGATGTAGAGACAAAAACCAAAGGAAAGCGTATCAGCGTGAGCTATTTGCTGAAACCGGGAGAGCAATATACGCTCGGAACAATAAAATACGTAATCGAGGACGACAGCATTGCGTCGTTGCTGAAGGACGATAAAAAATCGCTGCTCAAGCGGGGAGCGCCTTTTACGGTCAACAAACTTGACGCCGAGCGGCAGAGAATTACGACAATGCTTATGAATAACGGCTATTACCGTTTCCATAAAGATTTTATAAACTTCAGCGCTGACTCGTCACGCCACAGCAGCGACATCAACGTTACCCTGCACCTTGCCAAATACAGGGAAAACAACAATTCGCCCGAGACTTTGCATCCGTGCTATCGGATAAATTCTGTTAACTATCTGCCTGGCGACAACGACAACCTTCATCTTCGCAAAAAGACTCTTCTCTATAGCACCGCTATAAAATCCGGCGACCGTTTCTCTTCGGCTGCGTTGCAGAAAACGTATAACAACTTCGCACGACTGAAAGCTGTAAGATATACAAACATCCGCTTTAGCGAGCTTCCTGACACATCGCTGCTCGACTGCAATATACAACTAAGCACCAACAAGCCGCATTCAATCTCGTTTCAGCCCGAGGGAACCAACACTGCCGGCGATCTTGGCGCGGCAGCATCGCTGACATACGAGAACAGAAATATTTTCAGGGGAAGCGAGACTCTGAGCCTTGAGCTGCGCGGAGCTTTCGAGGCCATTACAGGACTTGAGGGATATCAGAATCAGGACTACGAGGAATACAACGTTGAGGCAAAGTTGCAGTTCCCACGCTTTGTGGCACCTTTCCTGTCAAGAACTTTCAGACGCCGCAGCATGGCCTCGTCGGAGCTTTCTGTGTCGTGGAACCTTCAGAACCGTCCCGAGTTCCACCGAAGGGTCTTTTCTACAGCATGGCGATACAGATGGGCAGAGCCACACCACAATCTCAGCTACCGTTTCGACCTGCTCGACCTTAATTATGTTTATATGCCATGGATAAGCGCCACGTTCAAACACGACTATCTTGACAGCGTGAGCAACCGCAACGCCATTCTTCGGTATAACTATGAAGACCTTTTCATTATGAAAATGGGATTTGGACTTAGCTACAATTCTGAAAGTCTTGCCATGAGACTCAATTTCGAGTCGGCTGGCAATCTGCTTGACGCGGTGGCAAACGTAGCGTCGTTCAAAAAAAACAAAGACGGGCAGCACACTCTGTTTAATATAGCATACGCGCAATATGTGAAGTTCGATTTCGACTGTACGCACCTGATCCGTTTCGACACACACAACGTGCTTGCGCTTCATGGTGCCATAGGCATAGCATATCCATACGGCAACAGCAGCGTGTTGCCATTCGAGAAACGGTATTTCTCGGGTGGCGCAAACTCGGTAAGGGGATGGGGCGTGAGAGAGCTTGGGCCGGGACGGTTTAAGGGCACCGACGGACGAATAGACTTTATAAACCAGACTGGCGACATGAAGCTCGACTTCAGCGCAGAATACCGCACATTCCTTTTCTGGAAATTTGACGGTGCCGCATTTATCGATGCCGGAAACATCTGGACGCTGCGCCAGTATGCCGAACAGCCTGGCGGACAGTTCAAGCTGTCAGAGTTTTATAAGCAGATAGCCGTGGCATACGGTGTTGGACTGCGTCTTAATTTCGGCTATTTTATCTTACGTTTCGACATGGGTATGAAAGCTATAAACCCTGCATACGAGACCAGGCGCGAGCATTATGCCATACTGAATCCAAAGTTTAGCCGCGACTTCTCTTTCCACTTTGCCGTTGGCATGCCGTTCTGATGCGCATGATTTTTTTCCCTGACACAAACAGATTTTTCTGCTGTGACATACTTGAAGAATGTATGTGGGGGGCGATGGCTGATGCAGCCGCTTGCAAGTGCCATCGAAAGCGTTTGCGATGGCACTTGCAAGCGGCTGCATTTTTGGGGGGAAATATTTTATAATTGAGTCCACTTAAAAAGTGGACTCAATATGTTATTTTACAACGATTTTCTTATCGCCGATTATATATATACCTTTATTGAGATATGATGATGGATGTTTGTCAGGTATGGCTTTAGAAATTCTTCTCCCATCAATAGAATAGACATATTCGTGTGCTGTCTTGCCGGTAGATATAGCGTTTATAGAACTTGTGGCTTGTCGCTTGTAGAGGCGCACAGGCTGCTGTCCGGAAGTGTAGCACGCAAAACGCGGAGAGGCCGTATTATAGCGGATTGTTCTCGTTGTGTACATGCTGTTTGATATCTCTGCATATCCGTCGTTTATCGAGATGTTCCACCGTTCGGCGTCTCCACCGACACTTTCTGCGCTTCTTAATGCATTTTCACTCTTTGGCAACGACAGATATTGTCCGCTCTTGGTGTCGAAAATGGTGTATGAGCCATTGGATGCGGCTATATACAAATCGTGTGGGCTTTCTGTTTCATTGACAGTTGTTGTTATTGTATTATTGCTGATGTCAACATCAACAATGTCGTATGCTTTCCCCGTAGATATCTGTGCGGCAAGAGCTTTTCCGTTGTTGTCGTCTGAGGTGTAGACAAGCAGATAGTTGGCATCGGCAGCGAAATCAGATGACGATGCCACAAGCTTATAAATCTGTTCTCCCTCTATCGGGTCTGGATCTGGGTCTGGATCAGGATTCGGGTCTGGGTCTGGTTTGGGGTCTGGATCTGGATCAGGATTGACAGTCGAGTCGTAGTTGTCGTATGAGAATGCGACTTCCGTCTTATTTCCCCAAACGTATTGCTCAAGTCCTGGATAATCAACGTATGGGTTTCTGTTTCCCTGCAGTGCGTAAACAGCGTTGTTGCGGTCTATCTCCTTTTGGCTCACAGGGTCGTTGGCTGCCCATTTTAGCAACATTTGCAAAGCCCAGTTTTTGTAGGCAGGATACGATGAGCCGTCGAGCATGTCGCTGCTCCACGACGCTATCTGTTTTTCGTAGCAAGTCGCCATATAAAAGTAAATCCGGGCAAAGTCGCCTTTATACTCATCGTTGGGCTCGAAAACTATGCCCGAGTATCCAGGAACGGTGCATGTGCCTACTTTACTGAAACCGTTGTGTGATTTGTAGTTCTCGCCATCTGTCTCGCCAAACGGGTAGTTGCTGCGTCTGCCGTTTATATATCCGTCGGTAGGCACCAGATGGAACAGGTCTGAGTACATAGGCTTGCCCTCGCTGAACCAGCTTTTCGGAAATGAGTGCTCACGGTTATACACATCGCCTTCTTTTTTATAATTTCCCGCACGGTCTTTATCTGGGTCGAAGTTTGTCATGTCTGAGTACATGTCCCAAATT
The DNA here is from genome assembly GCA_902477645.1 of uncultured Prevotella sp. Lineage (GTDB taxonomy): Bacteria > Bacteroidota > Bacteroidia > Bacteroidales > Bacteroidaceae > Prevotella. The sequence continues at coordinate 7,971 of CABSIA010000117.1, forward strand.
TTTCCGTCGGGTCTCAGGTCTGTTGTTTTGTAGCATTCCCATAAACCGCTGTAGGAAATCACATCAGGAGAATTGATGATAGAGTATAGGGCGGTTTTCAGTCCGCTGCCTTTTTTCCCATCGGCCCTCTTGTAGTAGTCGCCTGTCCCGTTTGGCTGTGCGTACAAGCATAGCGCTAACATCCATAACGTGATGGATGATAAAAATCTTTGCTTTTCCATATTTTTTTAGTTTTTAGATTTTCTGTTATTGCCGTGACCTTTCAAGCTCTTCTTTCAGGAATGTTGCGGTGTAGCCTTCTGACGAAGCCGCAATCTCCTCAGGTGTGCCTGTTGCGAGAATTCTGCCGCCGTTTCGTCCGCCCTCCGGGCCGATGTCAATTATATGGTCGGCAAGTTTTATCACATCGAGATTGTGCTCAATTATTACAACCGTGTTTCCCTTGTCAACAAGTTTCTGAATGACATCCATCAAAATTCTTATGTCCTCAAAGTGCAGACCTGTGGTTGGCTCGTCAAGTATATACATTGTCTTGCCCGTATCTCTTTTTGCAAGCTCGGTGGCGAGTTTCACTCTTTGGCTCTCACCGCCCGAGAGGGTTGTCGACGACTGTCCGAGTTTTATGTATCCGAGTCCAACCTGCTGCAGAGCGGAGATTTTCTGCAATATGGCCGGAACAGCCTGGAAGAACTCTACAGCCTGATTGATAGTCATGTCGAGAATGTCGGCAATGGATTTACCCTTGTATCTGACCTCGAGTGTCTCTCTGTTATATCGTTTGCCCTGACAAACCTCGCATGGAACCATAACATCTGGCAAAAAATTCATCTCTATTGTCTTGTATCCGTTTCCGCCGCAAGTCTCGCATCTTCCGCCTTTAACGTTGAACGAGAAACGTCCTGGCTTATAGCCTCTTATCTGCGCCTCAGGCAGACCTACGAACAGGCTTCTGATATCTGAGAATACGCCAGTGTATGTGGCTGGATTGCTTCGTGGCGTCCGGCCGATTGGACTTTGGTCAACATTTACAACTTTGTCGATATTCTCTATGCCCTCAATAGAGTCGTAGGGCATTGGCGATTTCAGTGAGCGGTAGAAATGCTGGCTCAGTATCGGCTGAAGGGTCTCGTTTACGAGAGTTGATTTTCCCGAGCCCGACACACCTGTCACCACGATCAGCTTGCCAAGCGGAAACTCCGCTGTGACGTTTTTAAGGTTGTTTCCCCTTGCGCCACGGATTACGATGCTTTTTCCGTTGCCTTTCCGCCGGTGTTCGGGCAGGCAGATTTTAATCTCGTTGTTCAGATATTGTGCAGTCATTGTGTGTGTGTGCAGCATCTCATCCGGGGTACCTTGAAAAACCACCTCGCCACCTTTCCGTCCGGCTTTCGGGCCTATGTCGACAATGTAGTCGGCAGCCATCATCATGTCGCGGTCGTGCTCTACAACCAAAACCGTATTGCCGATATCACGCAGCTGTTTAAGGCTGTCTATGAGCCGGCAGTTGTCCCTCTGATGCAGTCCGATGCTTGGCTCATCGAGTATATACAGAACGTTGACAAGTTGCGAGCCTATCTGCGTTGCAAGGCGTATGCGCTGGCTCTCGCCGCCC
>CABSIA010000118.1 GCA_902477645.1 uncultured Prevotella sp.
GGCCGCTACGTGTAGCGGCCGCAAGCAATAATTGGCCTATACACGATTACATTTTACAATTGCGGCCGTTACACGTAGCGGCCCTACAACCTTTACCACAATTACATCTTACAATATGTAAACAGCATAAAAAAGAGTCAACTGGCAGAATTAAATACACACTAAATTAATTCCGCCAACGGGTATTACTAAGTAAATTTGCAAAGATAAATATCAAACACTTAGTAATATGCAAAAATAATGCAGGTTACCATCACTAAAAGAAAATCACAGGTAACGAATTGTGACGTTTTTGCTCCATCTCCTCCTTCATCCTGCCAATAGCAACGCGGAAGAAGAGCGCTACAAGATATTCATCTGTATGCTCCCGACGTATCTGCTTAAGTGCCATGATATAGTCCTGACGATCGGAAGCCTTGATGACGAGCAGCGGATGGCTTGCCCGCAGCAGCAGGAAGTTAGACATCAGACGTCCTGTACGTCCGTTCCCATCGCGGAAAGGATGCAGATATTCGTAATATCCATGGAATTTGGCGGCTGCAATCATTGGATGCAGTCCGTCGGCAACAGCACGCTCGGTTGAAGACATCAGCGAAGGAACACGTGCTATCAATTCATCATGATCTCCAAACACGGTGTCACCGGCAGCCATGTCCTCTGTAGTATATTCTCCAGCAACGGCTCCCGGCGCCCTGTACGGGAGAGTGTGTTCAGTAACAAGCCGATTAACCTCTTTAAGAAGTGACTCGTTGAAGGGGTGGCCGAGGTGCGACATGACATATTCGAATGCCCTGAAGTGGTCGGCCATCTCAGCACATTCAAGCAGCGAGCGTCCACTCGGAACCATCGCCATGCCCTTTTCATAGAGCGTGCGAGTATCATCAACAGTAAAAGAATTGCCTTCGATAGCACACGAATGGGCAGAGAACAGAATCTCGTTGTATTCCGTCCATGCCTTATGGCTCATTTTATCAGTCACTCTGGACTTATAAAGAATGCGCAGCCTTTCGTATTCCTCAATCTCTTTTTCAAATATATCCATCGCAATAAAATGACAATTGCAAAGAAAGTGCAAATCGAGATCAGAGATGCCAAGCTTGACTGAGCGTTATGCCGAGATGCAGCCTTTCTTATGCAAAGATAAGGATTATTTCATAAAACATGCTGACGCCACTACTACATTTATATTTTTTTTAATATTCGGCATCGGCGTTTAAATCACGTCATTAGTTTTTTTATCCTGACTGGCTTATAAATCAGAATTTTTATGTAAATTTCTTCTATGAAAATAGTCACGGTTTTGATTTTTCTTATGTGCCAGACGTAAAAAACCGTTTTTTTTATTTATCTTTGCAAAGATAAATACCAAACACTTAAAAGGCATTAATACTATGCGCAAAACATTATTATCCATTATCCTCGTGCTGACGGCAGCTTTAGCCATGGCAAAAAAAGTACAGGCAATAGACCGTCCCACGTGGCTGTCATCGGATGCAGGCAAGAGCCTCACCGTGACACGTGTGGAGTTTACAGACACCGCAACCGTGGTGAGCTTCCATTCAAAATATAAGCCGAAATGGTGGATAAAGATATCGCAGCTGTCGTACCTTATCGGCGACGACGGCAACAGATACCGCGCGCGGACAGGAATAGGAATAAAGCTCGGCGACGAGTTTTACATGCCCGAGTCGGGAGAGGCTGATTTCAAGGTCTGCTTCGAGCCAATGCCCCGCAAGACACGCTATGTGGATTTCATAGAGGGGCCTTCGGGCTGGCGCATCTGGGGCACGGGCTGCGGTCCATGCCGCCACGCCATTGAGCACTCCAGACAGCTGCGCGACTCTATTGCGACTTTGAATGATATAGAACTGGTGTTCATAACATCAGAGGACTGGTCGCCGAAAAAAGCATACGAAGAATATGTTGCAAAGAATCTGGCCAACGAGGAGAACTACCGCATACCAAAAACCGACTGGCTGCGCCTTCTGTCGCTGTTCGGTTTCAACGGCATTCCCCACTACGAGCTTGTCGCACCCGACGGAAAAATCATCACCACCGATTTGAATGTGGGATATAATCACATGTCAGACTTCAATCTGTTCAAAGACCAGTTTGAAAAGCTGAAAGCAGATATAGGACTATGACAAACTACGGAACCATACTTGTAATAGACGACAACCCGGCAATACTCACAACGTTAGAGATATGCCTCGACGGTGTGTTTAGCCGCATACTCACTCTGACAAAACCAGACAACATGCTGGGCATGCTGAAACAGGAGCAGATAGACGTTATTCTGCTCGACATGAATTTCTCGCTCGGGATAAACAGCGGACAAGAGGGGATATTATGGGTGAGCGCCATTCACCGCCGCTATCCGAATATCCCCATCGTATTGATGACAGCCTACGCCGATGTGAGACTGGCTGTGAGGGGACTGAAAAGCGGAGCCGCCGATTTCGTAACCAAGCCATGGGACAACCACGAGCTGATACGGGTGCTGAAAGATGCCATTGACACCAGTACAGAGGTCGTTCCGCTGGAGAAAATGGAAGAGGAGCACGTAAGGAAAGTTGTTGATAAATGCCACGGCAACATAAGCAGGGCCGCCGAGCTGCTTGAGATTTCACGTCAGAGGTTATATAAAAAATTAGGCAAATGACCGTTATTGCTATTCTTATTGCGACCGTCGCCGTTGCAGCCGCATTGTTCCGCCATCATCAGAACAAGCTGAGACGAAGGGCACGGCTGATGCGTGAGGCTATAAGATGCCATGATTTTATGTTTCATTTGCCTGTAAAAGGACTTTTTTATGGCGAAAAGGCGTTGCAGGAGGCACTAAACGACCTTGGAAAAGACATAAACAGGCTGGTGGCACAAAACGAGGTTGAGTCGTGGCAAAAACTTACCCGTGTGCTCACCCACGAGATTATGAACGTGGCAACGCCTATTCAAGGCATCAGCCAGGCATACATGGAGCATCCGCAGGTTAAGGGGACACCGCTCGAAAAAGGCATTAATGCCATAAACGAGGCAAGCAACAATCTTGTTTCTTTTATTGACAGCTACCGAAAAATGACACAACTGCAGGAACCTGTGCAGACACCGGTGAATTTGAGCACATTTGCAGCAGGTATCAAGACTATGTACCCTGAGATTGTAGGGAAAACCGACATTCCCGAAGATTTAATTCTGACAACTGACGAGACGCTGCTGAGGCAGGTTTTCGTAAACATAATAAAAAACGCAATTGAGGCTGGGGCAAAAAACATCGGTATCAGATGGACTGGAGCAGAGCTTCACATAAGCAACGACGGAGAGCCAATTACGCCTAAGATACGGCGGGATATTTTCGTGCCGTTCTATACCACTAAGCCCACAGGCACGGGAATAGGCCTGGCCCTTACCCGACAGATAATGACGATGCAGGGAGGCGATCTGAGACTTGCCGACAGAGCAGATGCCGGATATCATACCACATTTGTTTTAATTCATAATTAACATGAATTCAATTAAAGGAGTTAAGGAGTTAAAGGGAGTTAAGGAGTTAAGCCAATAGTTTCTCTGTTTCGTGTGTGAAAAAGACATTTGGCTTAACTCCTTAACTCCCTTTAACTCCTTAACTCCCTATAAAACAACTTTAAATAATTCGGAAATTATAGTTACACTATGGATATATTCAAGATACGGAAAAGCGAGATTGCCGTATTCGGCACCGGACTGATAATCATGGTTTTGCTCAACACCCTGATGGTGGAGTACAAATACGAGCTGTTTACACGTGGAGGCAAACTTGGATTTTGGACTATCTTCCACGACAATTTCGACATATCCGGCTACGACCCTTACGTCTACGTGACAATATCGAAGTGGAAAATCTACTATACTCTGTCGCGCCATCCGCTCATTACGCCGATGCTGTATCCGCTGGCCATGCTCAACGGGTGGCTCATGTCTGCCACAGGCACAAACTGCGCTGTTTTCATCGTTGCCGTGATGAACGGCATGGCTGGCGCATATTCGTTTCTGCTGACACACCGCATTTTGCACAAAATAGTTGACGTAAGGTTTATTGACGCATTGTCGCTCACGCTGTTTTTCTTTTCCATGGCACATGTCATGGTGGGCAGTTTCGTTCCAGACCATTTTCCGCTGTCGCTGTTTCTGATTACGCTGACCGCATATATTGCCGGAATGAAGATGAGAAAAGGCAGCCAAATGGCGGCATGGCAAACCGCACTGCTCGCCACGGTAACAGCAGGCGTGACTCTGACCAACGCCGCAAAGACATGGCTGGCAGCCTGGTTTGCAAACGGGAGAAAATTCTGGCATTGGAAACATCTTCTTGTAACTGTCGGACTGCCGCTGGCCGTGCTGGGGGGCAGCTACTGGTGGCAGTATGAGAGCATGTGCAAGCCCGACCAGGAAATCCAGGCCCGCAATATTGAACGGAGAATGAAGAAAGACAAGAAGTTTGCAAAGAAATTCACCGAGCACAAAAAGTGGATGGAGCAGCGGAGGTCTTTCAACGGAAGCGACAACAGCATTTTAGAATGGGTAGACACAAAAAACTCAAGGACAGAGACCATTGTCGAGAATCTGTTTGGAGAGTCCATACAGCTGCACAAGGCCCATCTGCTCGGCGACACAAATATCTCACGCCCCGTAATTGTTCATTATCGCGGATGGTACAACTATCTTGTCGAGGCGATAATCGCCGCCCTCTTTGTCTTCGGCTGTCTGGCCGGGCGGCGTGAGAGATTTTTCCAGATGATTTTCTCGTGGTTTGCCGTAGACATGCTGATGCACATAGTGCTCGGCTTTGCCCTGACGGAAGTTTACATTATGACGGTGCACTGGGCACTCATAATGCCTGTCGCAATGGCATATCTGCTACGCATGGCAGACCGTCGGCAATTTTGCAAAAAAATAAATTTGAATATCGCCTTGCGCATAGTCATAGCAGCCCTAACCATTTGGCTAATGACATGGAACGGCACTCTGTTGTTTGAAAAGATGGGGTAAATCTGTATGGCCGCTACGCGCAGCGGCCATACAGAATAGCAAATCGTTTCAATCTTGAATTTCCAACTTGCCCACATGCAGATTAATCTTGTCAATGTCGGGCAATTTCATATAGTCGCCATATTTCAGGGTCAGCGCCGCATCCACATTTCCCGGTATCGGGAACTGGCGGCCCTCAAACTCTGCGGTTGCAAGCGGGAATGTGTCTTCCATATATCGCGGGTCGTGGTACGGAATACCGAGTCCGTAGGTCTCACGGGCATTCGACAACCGGCACAACGCCCTGAGCACCGGATAGGCGATGTATTTGTTGAAACGGGTTATGGCGCGGACTTTCCACAGCTCTTTGTTGCCGTCGCCCATCCTGTTCATGATTTTATATACGTGTCCCTGCAGTTTTTCCGAAAGTATATGTATCCACAGCGGCTGTTTATAGAACGGGAAAATGTCAATATATATTCCCTGCTCCCTCCACACTCTGTCGTAACGGTTTGTCTCCTCAAGATGCGAGCGGCGGTCGCGGACTTTGGCATAGAAAAAGAAATAGTTGGGATCGGTGTCAACAGACTGCAGAGCCATTGTGCCTGGAAGCTCCTGCGGCAACACTTTCATCAGCCGCTCATAGTCGGGCAACAGCATTTCTATATCGAGATCATCGTCCCATGGAATAAATCCCTTATGCCTCACCGCGCCTATAAGCGTGCCGCTGCTCAGCCAATACTGAATGTTGTGTTTCTTGCAGATACGGTCTACCTCTATCAGTATTTCGAGCATGCGCATCTGCTGGCGTCTGAGCAGCGATCCGTCAGGGTTGAATTTCTGTCTCAGGGCCTCCTGGTCTATTTCGTTATTTGTTGTCATGTCCGTTTTGCTTATTTTATATCCGGATTTGGCTGATGGTCTATTTTTCCCTTTATCTCGTCGTAGCGCTCTACAATTTCCTTCTTGATGCTTGTAGACGACAGTCCGCTGCCGTAAGGGAAATAGAACACGCTTACGCCAAGCTCTTTCAGATAGTCGTATTTGCCAGTCCAGTCATCGCCGACAACAAACACGTCGATGTTGAGTTTTTTCACTATCTCTGTATGGTCGAGCGAGCGTTGCGGAATAACAATGTCTGGATATTTCAGCGCCTTCACTATCGCTATGCGCTCCTCGAACGGAATTATAGGAGGGCGCTTGTAGCTGCAAACCAGCTCATCGGTGCTGACACCGACTATAAGAGTGTCGCCCAGTCCGCGGGCATATTCTATCATCTTCAGATGATTGCTGTGGAACATATCGAAGGTTCCCGACGTGTAAACCACCACACGATTATTGTACATAATTTTTGTATAAAGAGTTTATTTTTTGTTCTTTTTCCCGAGTCTGCCTTTGACAAACGCCATGCACTCGCCGAGCATTCTCACACGTGCCACACGCATCACGGCATAGTAGAGCACCACTGCCATAACCACCCTTGCGGCAAACCGCAAATATATGCTCTCTACCATTGCGGTAGCCATATATGCCGTTGCCATTACGCCTGACGAGACAAGGGCAAAGGGCAATATGTCGAGCAAAAACTGCACTATGCCATAGCCTGTCAGACGGCAGGTAAACCAGTGCCATACGAACATCCAGACAATGTTGATTGCCACGAACCCCATCACCATGGTGTGGATGCCAAAGCGTGACGTGAGCACAAGCAAGACTATCTGACACAGGGCAAGCCCGAGGGTGCAATACAGATAAATATCAGAGCGGCCCTTGCTGACTATCATGTTCGAGAGCAGGGTGCAAATTGGCATTACGGCACCGCTCAGGCACAGCATCTGCAGCAGCACCGCGCTCTCGAGCCATTTTTCAGTTATGGCGATAACGATAAACTCCCGCGCCACCAACGCAAAACCGAAAAGCAGCGGGAAAGATATGAAAGCCGTGAAGCGCACCATCTTGCGGAATGCGTTCATCTGCCGCCCACGGTCGTCGCTGAGGTCTACGAGCACGGGCTGCGCAACCTGGCTCACCATGCCCTGTACGAGCGAGAAACATTTGAAATTCCACTGATACGCCTGATTGTAGGTTCCCGCCTCGTGTTTTGAGAAATAGTGGCCGAGCAGTATGTTCAGTATGTTGTTGTTGACATGTGTGACAATGGTTGTCGCCAGAATTTTGCACGAGAAGCGGAACATGCCCAAGGCTGGCCCGAGGTCAATCCGTAGCGTAGGACGCCATTTGGAATAGTGCCATATCATACCTATGCTCACGGCTATGAACACCAGCCCCTGAGTGGCAAGCGACCAATAGGCAAAACCGTTGAAGGCAAGAACGGCTCCTGTAACACACGACACCACCACTGCCGTCATACAAGCCTTGGCATATTGCTTAACCATCAGATTTTTAAACAGATATGCCGACTGCGCCGTACCGAGCGAGGCAAGCAGAATGTTCAGGAAGGCATAGCGGCACAAGGGCACAAGCTCCGGCTCGTCATAGTACCAGGCTATCAGCGGAGCCGAGAAAAAAAGGACCACATACAGAGTAATCCCTACGATGATGTTGAACCAGAAAACGGAGTTGTAGTCTTCGTCCCGCGGCTCACTCAGATTTGCCAACGCCACGGTAAATCCGCTGTTCTGTATGGCTATGGCAACCAGCGAGAACACACTTATCATCGCCATCATGCCATAGTCGCCCGGCGAGAGCAGACGCGCCAGAATGATGCCGAAGACCATGCCGACGAGCTGTTGCACGCCGTTGTTCATGCCTCCCCAAAAAAGGCCCTTGGCTGTCTTTTCTTTCAGTGACTCCATGTCTGCATATTGGTTTTAGGTGCAAAAATAGTCATTTTATTTATAACGGCAATGTTTTTTGTCTATAAAAATACAATTCACCCCTGTATGACCCTGTAGGGCCGCTATGCATAGCGGCCGCAAGGAGACAGCGCAATTATTAAAACATATTATTGCAACATTGATTGCGGCCGCTACACGCAGCGGCCCTACAAAAAAACACAAAACTTTGCGTTTTGTTTTGGTTTTCTGCTAAAATTGCACTATCTTTGCAGAAGATAGGCTGCACTCGGCAATTTGTGAGCAAGCTCCCATTGCCCTCGTTTGCACTATCTTTGCAAAAAGATAATTTCGCAAAAGAAATGACACAAAACAAAATATTTAGAACTGTTCTGCCATTGGCGCTCGCCGCAACCCTGACTGCCTGCGACTCCGTATTCGACATCCATCCCTACGACACAAGAGTGACGGGTGCCACCGGCATAAACGCCGCAAACATAAGGCGCATAGAACAGACGCATGCCGATGCCGACACGTTGCGCATTGCCGTGATAAGCGACTCGCATCAGTGGTACAACGACCTTGAGGATGAGATAAAAGACATTAACAGGCGCACAGACATAGACTTCGTGATTCATCTTGGCGACATAACAGACTTTGGCTCAACCCAGGAGTACAAATGGGCACGCGAGAGACTGCAGAGGCTCACAGTGCCGTACGTGGTGATGCAGGGCAACCACGACTGTCTCGGCACGGGCAACGAGGTTTTTGCGAAGATGTTCGGCAACAACGACTTTACGTTTATTGCCGGCAGAGTGAAATTTGTGATGATAAACACCAACGCCATAGAATATGACTATTCGGAGCCTGTGCCCGATTTTGATTTCCTGGAAAGCGAGGCTAAGAGAGACTCCGCACGCTTCGACCGCACCATAGCCTGCATGCACGCCGCCCCGTTCAGCGAGCAGTTCAACAACAATGTGCTGAAACCGTTCAACTACTACGTGACGGCGTTTCCCAATCTGATGTTCTGCCTTTACGGACACGGGCACCACACCGAGGAGCACGATTTCTTTGAGAATGGGGTAATTTACTACGAGGTGGCCGCGGCAAGCAAGCGGGCATACAGAATAATAACCATAACACCTGAAGGCTATGAGAATGAAGTCGTGCATTTTTAAGTTTACCGTTGCGGCAACATTCCTTATGCCCGCCGCACCGTCTGGCGCAAAGGAGACCGACTCCACTCTCACAAACAAATACGAGAAGCGGATGAACCGTTACCACCGCCAGTGGTCGAGACTGATACCGACACAGCACATACTGCAGTTTGCCGGCAACATGGGACTGGCCTCCATCGGCGTAGGATGGGACTACGGCAAACGGAGCCAGTGGGAGACGCAGCTGCTTTTCGGGCTGATACCAAAATACGACTCACACCGCACAAAACTGACAATGACCCTGAAACAGAACTATATTCCCTGGTCGGTTGACCTGCGCAGAGGCTGGGATTTTGAGCCGTTGGAATGCGGACTGTATTTCAACACGGTGTTCGGAGATGAGTTTTGGGCAAAGCAGCCTGCAAAATACGACAGCGGATATTATCCGTTCTCAACGAAATTACGCCCGAACGTTTTCCTGGGACAACGCATAACAAAGCAGATACCCAACAGCCGCCGACGCTATATAAAGAGTGTGACCATGTTCTACGAGGTCAGCACATGAGACATTTATTTCATGCGCTTCTACCGCAACGGCGAAGCCGGATTTTGGGATGTG
>CABSIA010000119.1 GCA_902477645.1 uncultured Prevotella sp.
CGTGGCGCAGTCGCTTTGCGCCGTCGGCATTCCTGTTGCGGTGCCGAAAATAGCGTTGCCAATAGGTATCAGTTTTTATACTTTTCAGTCGGTATCGTATCTCGCTGACGTTTATCGTCGTGAGGCTCCCGCACAGCACCGGTACAGCGATTTGCTGCTCTATATCTCCATGTTTCCGCAGCTCATCGCCGGGCCTATTGTGCGCTACGATATTGTGGCATTGCAGATAGCCGACCGCCGCATAACCCGTTTCGACATTTCGGAAGGCATATACCGCTTTTTCATCGGCCTTGGCAAAAAAGTTATTCTCGCCAACCAGTTCTCTACCATTGCCGGCCAGTTTCTTGCCGGCGACCTGTCCCGCCTCTCCACATCTGGCGCATGGGTTGGAATATTGGCATTCACAATGCAGATATTTTTCGATTTCTCGGGCTACAGCGACATGGCTATCGGACTCGGGCGCATGCTCGGCTTCCGTTTTGCCGAAAACTTTGCCCATCCATATTGCTGCCGCACCATAACCGAGTTTTGGCGCAGGTGGCACATCTCTTTGGGTAGTTTTTTCCGTGATTATGTCTACATTCCGATGGGAGGCAACCGCCGCCATCAGCCGCTAAACATACTCACCGTGTGGATGCTCACGGGGCTGTGGCACGGCGCAAGCTGGAACTTCGTTTTGTGGGGACTGTATTTCGGCATCATAGTGATGGTTGAGAAATATACTGTTTTGAAGATAGCCAATCGTGTCCCTTCCGTTTTTCTCCGTGTCTACAGCCTGCTGCTCGTTGTAGTGGGGTGGGGAATATTCTATTTCGAAGATTTTGGTGTTATGATGAGATTTTTCGGAGCTTTTACAGGCAATGCGCCCGTGCTACACGACTTCACCGCCGAGAGTGCCCTGATGGGCAATTTCTGGCTGTGGACGGCAGCCGTAGTGATGTGTATGCCTGTCTACGATACCATATCGGGGTGGTTCAGCCGCCTGTTCCCGTACCCTACGACGCTCCGCAAAACCATCGTCCTCGTCACCCGTCTGGCTGTGTCTATGGCGCTTCTTTTGCTCTGCACGGCGCTTCTTGTGGGCGCAACCAACAATGCGTTTATATATACACGATTTTGAAATCAGATGAAACAACTTGGTATTTACATAACCCTGATGGCCGCAGCATGGATAGCCTTGGCTGTGGTGTTCAACTTTCTGCCACGCAGCACGTGGTCGCAACTCGAGAAACGTCAGCTCGCCTCGTTTCCCGAATTTTCCTCTGAGGCTCTTTGGTCGGGGAAATATACTCAGGCAATTTCCAACTGGTACAGCGACACGGAGCCGTTCCGCGATGTGTTCATGGCTGTCAGCATGGAGGAAAAAGCGGCATTGGCTCTGTCTGTTTCCGACGACGATGTGAAATTCCATGCCGCCGCACCTGCCGTGTCGTCTTCTGAAAACTCTGCCGCCCCCGTCGGGCAAGAAGACCGCAACGTGGGGGAGCTTACCGATTTGCCCAATGCCGATGCCGATGCGAAAATTGCAAACAGCGGTATAATAATCGTGGGGCGTGGCGAAAATGTAAGGGCACTGATGGCATTCGGCGGAAGTTCTAAAAGCGGTGTGGCTTACGCTGCGGCTGCCAATGAGTATAAGCGCGTCTTCGGCTCTGGAGTCAATGTTTACTGTATGACAATTCCTACAGCCATCGATTTCTACTGTCCTGATAAGGCCCGCCGCTGCACCAACAGCCAGCGCGCGACCATCAACAACATACACAGCCATCTTGATGCCGATGTGCATGCTGTTGACGTGTACACGCCACTCGGCGAGCATGTCAATGAGGACATTTATCTGCGCACCGACCACCATTGGGCACCTCTCGGTGCCTACTATGCGGCGCGGCAGTTCGCAAAAATCGCCAAGGTCCCGTTCCGCACCTTGCAGAGCTACCAGCGCAGGGTTGTCAGAAATTATGTCGGAAGCATGTACGGATACTCAAACGACATATCGCTGAAAAAAGCGCCAGAGGATTTTGTATACTATACGCCGAGGGACATCGTATATACAACTACATACATTGACTACACCCTTGACGGAGACTATCGTATTGTGGCAGAGGGTAAACCTGCAAAAGGCCCGTTTTTCTATCATTATAAAGACGGCAACGGGGGCGCATACTGCACATTTATGGGCAGTGACAAGCGCATAGTGAGGGTGCGGACAGCAACAAAAAACAAGCGCCACCTGCTCATTCTGAAAGACAGCTTCGGCAATGCCATTCCTGGCTATCTGTTCTATTCGTTCGAGGAAATTCTCGTTGTCGACTACCGCTATTTCACCAAGAACATGCGCAGTTTTGTGGCTGAGAACAACATTACCGACATTCTTTTCGCAAACAACATCTTCAATGCCTGCTCACCCAAAATAGCCGCCCGATATTCACGTTTTCTCACTCAGAGTGAGTCTTCGTTACCGGCAACGGCGAAGGTGGTTGAGGCAAAAAAATACAACGTTGCCGGCAACGACAGCATTGCAGCGCATTATGGGGAAGAAAAGAGCATGAAGGCGAAATCGGAAAATTCGTCCTCAGAGGTTGAAGCCGATGAAAATATCCCCATCTCGCCATCATTGGCAGAGGAGGGCTAACCCCGATTTCTGAATTTAGTATTGAAAAAACACCTCGAAACGTACAGACAGCTTCAAGTGCCAACGCAAGCGGCTTCAAGTGGCAATGAAGCCGCTTGCGTTGGCACTTGAAGCCGCTTGCGTTTTTTGGATGCAAACTCAGCTTGAAATTCTTATTTTTCCAAATCGGTTATGGTGATGCAAAAAAGAAGTCAATAGGCTGCCGAGCACTCTATTCCCAATTTCTCAACCTTGGCTTTTATGGCATCCAACACCTCGGGCGAAATTTTTCGCAACGACTGAATGGGGGGCTCACGGTCGATGGTGTAAATCATCACTTTGCCGGGGCGTATGGCTTTCAGAGCCTCGAGCCAAGGGGCGACATATTTTTCTGAGGTGTTGTCAACATTGAAGCCGTCAATCTCGCCTTTCATAAACATAGTCTGAATTATGACGTGCCCGCTGAACTCTGCCATACGGCTTATGATTTTGCCGATGTCAAAGGATGACGGCACTGGGCGGTCCACCTTGTTTATATATGAGGGATTGGCGGTGTCGAGTTTCAGTATGTTGTCGTCTACTTTCATGAGCGTGTCGAAAACCTCTTGCCGCATTATCATTGTCGAGTTGCTCAGCACTGCGATTTTTGCTTTCGGACAATATTTGCCGCGAAGGGCTATGGTGTCGGCAATGATGCCGGGAAAGTCCGGGTGTGCGGTAGGCTCTCCGTTTCCTGCGAAGGTCAGGACATCGGGTTTGATGCCGTCTGCAGCCATCGTTTTTAGCTGAATTTCGAGTGCCTCCGCAATCTCGTTTCTTGTAGGACGCGGAGTGGTTGTGTGGCGTTGGGCGTTCAGGCCGCACTCGCAGTAGATACAGTCGAAGGTGCAATATTTTCCGTCGGCAGGCATAAGGTTTATGCCAAGTGACAGTCCGAGCCTGCGGCTGTGTACGGGGCCGTATATCGGTGAGTTGTGTAAATTTGTAGCCATAATCAATGCAAAATTACAGTTTTTTCCGTTTCCTCCGCAGTCTTTTGTTGTTAATGCAAGTTAAAGTGTTGCCTGTTAGCTATTTTTTTTGTTACTTTGCACCTACATTAGCGCATTATAGCCTTTACAAACCATGGTGAAGAGACATAACAAGACCCGCAGGCGTTCTGGCTTGCAGGCAATTACATTGTGCATAAGCACCGCAATGGTGCTCATTTTGCTGGGGCTCGTGGTCTTTACGACTTTGACCGGCCACAACCTGTCGTCGCAAGTCAAGGAGAACCTTGTTGTGACACTGATGCTTGAACACGACATGACATCTACCGAGGGGCAGCGTGTATGCCAGTCAATAAAAAAGAAGCCGTATATAAAAAGTATAAAATTCGTCAGCAAGGAGCAGGCGCTGCAAGTGGCCACCAAGACGATGGGGGCAAATCCGGCTGAGTTTACCGACGGCATAAATCCGTTTTCGTCATCTATAGAGATAACGATGAACTGCGACTATGCCAACAACGACTCGCTCAGATGGATAGCCAAAGAGCTGGGAAAATATCCGCGTGTCAGCGAGATTACGTATCAGAAAGACTTGATAGAGGCCGTAAACAAAAACCTCGCAAAGATTGGTGCCGGCATGCTTGTGCTGGCGGCGTTGCTCACATTCGTATCGTTCTCACTTATTAGCAATACCGTCAGGCTCGGCATTTTTGCCCGCCGCTTTTCCATACACACCATGAAGCTCGTCGGCGCATCGTGGGGCTTTATCCGCCGTCCGTTCCTGCGCCGTGCCGTCTGCATTGGGCTTTTGGCATCGGTGATAGCCATTGCCGTTTTGGGCGCAATGGTCTATGCCCTGATATGCTATGCGCCCGATATTGTTGCCATTGTGACATGGAAAGAGATGGTGATAACGGCTGCGTCGGTGGTGGTGTTCGGAATTGTGATAACAGCCGTGTGCGCAAATATCTCGGTCACAAAGTTCTTGAAAATGAAAGCTTGCGACCTTTATAAGATTTAGCCGTGCGGCAGACTTTCTGTAAATTAAGATCAAAAATCAGAATTATTTATATATGAGCAAAAGAAACTATGCTTTCGGACGTGCCAACTTTATTTTGTTGGCTGCAAGTATGCTGATAGTTATTATCGGTTTTGTGTTGATGAGCGGCTCAAGCTCCACCGAGGAGGCTTTCAATGCCGACATCTTCAGTACCACACGCATAAAGGTGGCGCCAGTGGTGTGCTTCGTAGGATTTGTATCAATGATTTATGCCATCGTTCACAAACCAAAAGACGGCGGGGAGGCTGAGGAATAATGGATTGGTTGCAAGCTCTTATTCTCGGTGCCGTGCAGGGGCTTACCGAGTATCTGCCGGTCAGCAGCAGCGGACACCTGACCATCGGCTCCTATCTGTTTGGGATTAATCCCGATGACAACCTCACGTTTACCGTAGCCGTACATGTGGCAACTGTGTTGAGCACACTTGTCATATTGTGGAAAGAGGTGGCGTGGATTTTCAAGGGACTTTTTAAATGTCAGAAGAACGACGAGACACGCTATGTGCTGAATATCGTGGTGTCGATGATTCCTATCGGCATTGTTGGCGTATTCTTTAAAGACACGGTTGAGGAGATTTTCGGCTCAGGTCTTGCCATTGTCGGCTCTATGCTGCTTGTAACGGCACTGTTGCTGACTTTCTCATACTTCGCGCGACCACGCACCAAAGAGAGCATCTCTATGCGCGACGCTTTCGTCATCGGACTGGCACAGGCTTGTGCCGTAATGCCGGGTCTGTCACGCTCGGGCAGCACCATTGCGACAGGCCTGCTTCTTGGCAACAGGAAAGAACAGCTGGCGCAGTTCTCGTTCCTTATGGTTATACCGCCTATTCTCGGCGAGGCACTCCTCGACATCATCAAGGCGGTGTCTCATGGCGCAGAGGCTGCCGTCGGCGACATTTCGATGACCGCATTGGCAGTGGGCTTCCTGTCGGCGTTCGTTTTCGGCTGTCTGGCTTGCAAATGGATGATAGACATCGTGAAAAAGGGCAAACTGATATATTTCGCAATATATTGTGCCATCGTAGGTGCCGCCACACTCGTAAGCTCATTTCTATAATTGACGTTGGCTGACTTCTATATCTGTAATTGCTGTTGGCTGACATACCGATAATCGAAACATAATGGATTTCATAAAGGGCGAAATACTGGCTGTCGACAAGCCATACAGAATGTCGAGCTTCGGAGCCTTGGCGCATGTCAGATACCTGATGTCGAAGCGTCTTGGCAAGAAGGTTAAAATAGGCCATGCCGGAACCCTTGACCCGTTGGCAACGGGAGTGCTCGTGCTGTGTACGGGGAAAACAACAAAACTGATAGACCAGCTGCAGCGGCACACCAAGGAGTATGTGGCTACAATGCAGCTCGGAGCTACCACCGACAGCTACGACCGTGAGCATACCGTAAACCATACATATCCTACCGTGCACATAACCCGTGAGCTTATAGCCCGGACTCTGCCGGAGTTTATAGGTGAGGTGCGGCAGGTTCCGCCAACATACAGCGCTGTAAAGGTGAATGGCGACAGGGCGTATGCCCTGAGAAGACAGGGCGACAGCGTGGAGCTGAAACCTAAAACCGTGCGCATAGACGAGATTGAGGTGCTCGATTTTAATCCGCATGATATGACGTTGGCTATCAGGGTGGTATGTGGTAAAGGCACATATATCAGAGCCATAGCGCGCGACTTGGGACGGGCACTCGGAAGCGGAGCCTTTCTCACTTCGCTCCGTAGAACACGGGTTGGCGATGTAAGAGTAGAGGACTGTGTGGATTTCGACAACTTCGCACAGTGGCTCGAGGAAAAACTGAAAGATTAAGCAATAGAAAAATATGGATAGCCTGAAATGGCTTTTCATTCAAATAGAAATTATCAAATGAAACTGTCACAATTCAAATTCAAGTTGCCGGAGGAGCAGGTAGCACTTTATCCTCATAATTTTGTCCGTGAATACACTAACGACAATGGCGAGAAAGAACAATTCCGTCTGGTCCGCCGTGACGAGGCGCGTATGATGGTGCTTCACCGCAAGTCGGGAAAAATCGACATGTTCCAAACCGACGGGCAGGGCAACGAGCAGGAGGGAAAATACATAGAGTTCAGAAATATCGTCGATTATTTCGACGAGGGCGACATTTTCGTGCTCAACGATACAAAAGTGTTCCCGGCGCGTCTATATGGCACCAAGGAGAAAACAGACGCCAAAATCGAGGTCTTTCTGCTCCGTGAGCTGAACCGCGAGATGAGACTTTGGGATGTTCTCGTTGAGCCTGCGCGTAAAATCCGCATAGGCAACAAGCTTTTCTTTGACGAGACTGGCACTATGGTGGCTGAGGTAATAGACAATACGACAAGCCGCGGACGTACGCTGCGCTTCCTATACGACTGCCCGCACGAGGAATTCAAGAAAGAGCTTTTTGCGCTTGGTGAGGCTCCGCTGCCAAGATACATCATCGACAAACGTGACAACCATCACGGCACAGAGGACGATTTCGACTACTTCCAGTGCATTTTCGCAAAGAACGAGGGTGCCGTAACAGCGCCTGCCACAGGTCTGCACTTTACCCGTGAGCTGATGAAGCGCATGGAGATAAAAGGCATCGAGACGGCATTTGTAACTTTGCATTGCGGACTTGGAAACTTCAGCTCCATTGAGGTTGAGGACCTTACAAAACACAAAATGGACTCTGAGCAGATGCTGGTCACGAAAGAGGCATGCGACATCGTGAACGCCGCAAAACAGAGCGGCAAGCGTATATGCTCTGTGGGTACAAGCGTGTTGAAGGCTACAGAGACTGCCGTTGGCGTAGACGGAAAACTGAAGGAGTATTCAGACTGGACAAACAAGTTCATCTTCCCTCCATACGAATTCGGACTTTCCGACTGTATGGTTGCCAATTTCTATCATCCGCTCTCTCCGTTGCTCATGGCTACAGCTGCTTTCGGCGGATATGAGAAAGTTATGGAGTGCTACGAGCTTGCGGTAAAGAACGGCTATCAGTTTGGCTGTTTCGGCGATTCGCTGCTTATCGTGAACGACTAATGCACACAGTATATCTTTCATTAGGATCAAATCTCGGCAACAGGCGTGGGGTGATGCGTGAGGCATTGCGGCTTTTGGAACAGAGAGCCGGCAATGTGGCAAAAATCTCGTCACTCCACGAAACTGAGCCTTGGGGGTTCAGCTCGCCAAACATGTTCCTGAATGCCTGCGCAAAAATCGAGACCACACTCTCGCCTCACCGTGTGCTTGAGGTAACTCAGGAAATTGAGAGAGAGCTCGGCAGAATGAACAAATCAGAGAATGGAACCTACGAGGACCGAATAATCGATATCGACATACTTCTCTACGACGATATCACCGTCAATGAGCCAGACCTGAAAATCCCTCACCCGCTTATGCACGAGCGTGACTTTGTTATGAACCCATTAAAAGAAATTCTTGATTAAAAGAGTTTCTTTTATTTTTTTTATATTCTTGTTGTGACTATTCCTGTCTCCTGAAATTTTTCTCATCAACGTATTGCTTTTTTAAAATAAATTCGTATTTTTGTAGCAGAATTAGGATAGGACTATGTGTGCCTTGTTTATAATTCCAATTTCAACTCCTCATACAAATCTACTGGACCCAAATGCCAATATTTTGTGCTTTCTGTCGAAAGCTTTTTATATAGTTCCGAGTGATAGATGCGGTCCAGACTCTCTTGCAGTGTGAAACCGTAGTCGTCGTGCAGATATTCTACTATCCAGCTTATCTTTCCTGGCAGTAGCAGGTGGAGATTGCTTTGGTTTATTTGGAACATATTATTTTATTTTAATTGCTTCAATGAAATGCAGGGCGGTTAGAGAATTCTCTGTATGGAACAGGTACTGGTCGACAAGTTTGTAAGTCTTAAGCTCACGGATAAGAGTCTCAACGCTGATGGCGCCAGACTCATAGAGTCCGAACTGAAGATAGACCCTGTCGTTTGCTACAGGGCCATATACAATGTCAAAGTCATGAGTAAAATTTTTTTTTGTTCTGTTTGCCATGACAAACTCTGCCCATTCTTTGCATGGTTCAGAGAAAATAAGGCTTTTTAGTTCCGGCAATTTCTTTTTGTCAAACTCATATATATTCACGTATCCAGATGGGGAATGTTTTTCATGCATACGCCTTTTCACCCATTCTTTGGATTGCGTCTCCGATGTTGTGGTATAGAACCCCTCACCGTAGTCGAGTCTGCGGTTTGGTTGGAGTATCACAGGATGCTCCACAATTTCTAAACTGCCGTGATATATTTTCATGCCTTTTTGTTTTTTCTAATATCAATAAATTCTTCAATCTCTGCTATCAGCCATTGCCGTCCTTGGGTGTGAAGCGGCTCAAAGCATTGGACGAGATAATTGGTTACGCCATATCTCGAAAATAAGTCGACGACCTGCTCGCCAGTCATTTTTTTTGTGGCACCGTATTCTTCAATGCAGAATGCAACGAATAGTGCAATATCTTTGTCTTTCTTGTTCATGATAAAAATTGTATATTCGTTGCAAATATACTATTTTATGGTGATAATCCACTATAAAATTATAATATTTCAGGCATGCAATAAAAATTAACCCTCGTCCTGCCTCCATTTGGAGATTAGAACGAGGGTTGTCTTTTTTGTGACTTTTGCAACAATTACTTGCGGAGGCCGAGGGCCTTTACAATAGCACGATAGCGGTTGATGTCGCGGTCGTAGAGGTAATTGAGCAATGCACGGCGCTTTCCTACCAGCTGTGTCAACGAGCGTGTGGTAGTATAATCTTTACGGTGCTTCTTAACGTTCTCCGTCAAATGGGCAATACGGTATGAGAAC